>DATJPH010000579.1:0-2809 GCA_035506475.1 Bacteroidota bacterium
AGGGACGACAACAAGCGGTTCAACCTGTACGTCTACGACACGGGAACCGGGAAGACCGAAAAGCTGACGTCGTTCGCCGACTACGACATCAAGTTCCCCTCCCTCGGCGACAGCGCGATCGTTTTCGAGAACGGCGGGTGGATCTACAGGTTCGACCTGGCAACGGGCGCCACGCAGAAGGTCAGCATCACGATCGCCGAAGACTTCGTCTCCGGCAGGGGCGGGCTCCACGACGTGGGGAAGGAAGTGACCAACTACGAAATCTCTCCGGACGGAAGCAGGGCGCTCTTCGGGGCGCGCGGGGACGTCTTCACGGTCCCCGCCAAGTACGGAAACACACGGAACATCACGCAAACACCCGGGGTCCACGAGCGGAATTCCAAGTGGTCGCCTGACGGGAAATCGGTCCTCTTTGTGTCCGATGCCACAGGCGAGGATGAAATCTGGGTCGCCCCGCAGGACGGGCTCTCTCCGGCCCGGCAGATCACGACGGGGGCCGACACATACAAGTACCAGCCCTACTGGTCCCCTGACAGCAAGAAGATACTCTGGGCGGACAAGAAGCTGCGGCTCCAGTTCGTGGACGTCGAGACCCGGGAGGTCACGAAGGTCGCCTCGGCCACCGCGTGGGAATTCACCGACTACGCCTGGTCGCCCGACAGCAAATGGATCGTGTACGCCAAACCCGAAGAAAAAATGATGACGACGATCCAGCTCTATTCGGTGGAGAGCGGACGGACGATCCCGGTGACGGACGGGTGGTACGAGTCAAACGGGCCGGCATTCAGCACGGACGGCAAATACCTCTTCTTCGTCTCCTCGAGGAACTTCCACCCGGTCTTCGGCGCACTGGAGTTCAACCACATCTACCGCGATATGGCGGGGATCTACCTCATCACGCTCGCCAAGGCGACAAAATCCCCGTTTGAGCCGAAGAGCGACGAGGTGAAGCTGAAGGGGGCCGGGAAGGAGAAGACGGGCGACAAGAAAGAGCCCGAAAAGCCGGCAACGGTTACGCTCACCGTCGACCCCGACGGGATCCAGTCCAGGATCGCGGCGCTTCCGGTGCAGGCGGCAGAATACCGGGGCCTGGAATCGGCCGGCGACAGGCTCTATTATATCCGCAGCGGAAGCAAAGACGAAAAGCCGAAGCTCTTCCTCTACGAGCTCGACAAGCAGAAAGAGACCGAGCTCGGGGAAGCATCGGGGTTCGAAATCTCCGCGGACGGCAAAAAGATGCTCGTGGGATCGTCCGGGGAATATGCCATCATCGATCTGCCCACGGCGAAGATCGAGATGAAGGAACACCTCAACCTCGCCGACATGAAGGTCAACCTCGATCAGCGGGCGGAGTGGAACCAGATATTCCGGGAGTGCTGGAGGCAGATGCGCGACTTCCTGTACGATCCGCACATGCAGGGGGTCGACTGGGAGGGGATAAGGAAGAAATACGAGGTGCTCCTCCCGTTCGTCAACCACCGGGCCGACCTGACGTACATCATCGGCGAGATGATCTCCGAGCTGAACATCGGCCATTCCTACGTCGGCGGAGGGGAGTACCCGAAACCCCAGAGGATCGCAACGGGACTCCTCGGGGCGAAGATCGAGCGCGACCCATCCTCGCACTATTTCAGGATCAGGGAAATACTCAAGGGGGAGAACTGGGACAAGAATGAGAGGTCCCCCCTGACAGAGATCGGGGTCAACGTCAAGGAAGGGGACTACATCCTCGCCGTCAACGGAAAGCCGACGAACGCGATGACCGACATCTACGAATCGCTCGTCGGGACCGTCGGCAAGCAGGTGACGCTCCGCGTCAACGGGTCCCCGAACGAGGAGGGGAGCCACGAAACCGTCGTCGTCCCGACGGGAGACGAGCACGAGCTCTATTACCTGAACTGGGTCGAACGGAATATCGAAAAGGTCTCGAAGGCGACCGACGGGAAGGTCGGCTACGTCCATATCCCGGATATGGGGACCCCGGGGCTCAACACGTTCGCCAAATACTTCTATCCCCAGGTCCGCAAGGAGGCCCTTATCGTCGACGTCAGGGGGAACGGCGGCGGCAACGTCTCGCCGCAGATCATTGAGCGTCTCAGGCGGGAGATCACCATGATCGACGTGGCCCGCAACGCCGCTCCCGGGCCCGATCCCGACGGGATGGTCATGGGCCCCAAGGTGATGCTCATCGACGAGTTCTCCGCGTCCGACGGCGACATCGTCGCCTACAGGTTCAGGAAACACAATCTCGGCCCGCTGATCGGCAAGAGGACCTGGGGAGGCGTCGTCGGGATCCGGGGGTCGCTCCCGCTGCTTGACGGCGGGTTCCTCAACAGGCCGGAGTTCTCACGGTACGACGTCGAGGGGAAAGAGTGGATCATGGAGGGGAAAGGGGTGGAGCCGGACATCTTCGTCGATAACGATCCCGCCAGGGAGTACGCGGGCGTCGACGATCAGCTCAACAAGGCGATCGAGGTGATCAAGGAGGAGATGAAAAAGCATCCCGTCGTCATCCCGCCGCCGCCGCCGTACCCGAACAAGAGCAGGTAACGCACGTATGCCGCGTCCACCCCGGTGCGGGGCGACCGGCAGTTTCTCCAGGTTGAAGCCCCCCGTCAGACTGATCTGACGGGGGGCTTCATTTTGATTCGCCGGGCGGATCACACGTCAATCATCCCGGTGGACCAGGTTTCGTCCCGGTCTTCGACGGAACAGGTACGACCATATATCTGTCCGTCGATCTGATCGCGGAACCTATGCCGGCGCCGACAAGGGCGCCGAACACTCCCCCGAGCACGGTGAAATAGCG
>DATJPH010000580.1:0-11325 GCA_035506475.1 Bacteroidota bacterium
CGACGAGCTTACGTTCCTGCACGCCGAGGAGATACTCGAGATGTACCCTGACCTCCCCCGGAAGGCCCGCGAAACGGAGATTCTCCAGAAATACCCGGCGGTCTTCATCATCGGCATCGGCTGGCCGCTGAAGGACGGGTATCCGCACGAGAACCGGGCCGCCGACTACGACGACTGGGTGACCGAGACGTCGAAGAAGAATGGTGAGTCGCTCCACGGGCTCAACGGCGACATACTTGTCTGGAATCCCGTGACGCGGCGCCGGCACGAGCTCACGTCGATGGGGATCCGGGTCAATGCCGAGACGCTCAAGCTTCAGCTCGAGATGGCCGGCCAGACGAGTTTCCTCTCCCAGCCCTATCACAACGGGATCGTAACGAACGAGCTCCCGCTCAGCGTGGGAGGCGGTATCGGCCAGTCCCGGACGTACATGCTCCTTCTGAAGAAGGCGCACCTTGGAGAAGTGAGCGTGACGGTGTGGCCGAAGGTGCTCAAAGAGATGTGCGCACAGAAGAAGATATTCGTCCTGGAATAAGGCGGAGGAGCCCGACGCACATATCTCTGTTCGGAAGTCATCCCGCCCCGCTGTGACCTTGTGCCGCAGCGGGGCGGCTGTTCTCGGCCGCATTGCCATCAAGAGAGGAGCCATCTGTGAAACCATCATCAGTCGTCTTCATCCTTCTGGTCGGCCTTCTCGTGGCCGGAGCGCCGGTCATTGCACAGGACACGGTCGCATTCCACATGGGCGTGGGGATGAGCGTCGAACCCGCTTTGTTCGGGCAGAGCATCACCTATTACAGTGAGGGGGTGTACATCGGCGCAACCCCCCTGTATTCAGCCTCCCCGTACTACATCTACATTCCGGTGACGCTGACGAAAAATTTCCGAATTGAACCGAGGTTTGGCATCTATTCTTACTCGAGCGAGACCTCAAATTCCCTGACCCCCTCCCAGCCTCAGAAAGACGACGTCACGATGACGAATATCGGTCTCTCTGCCGAATATCTCATACAGCCGGGGGAAAAGTTCCAGTTGTACGTCGGCCCGAGAGCGAGCCTGAATTTCCTCTCAGGGACCTCCGGTACCTATCAGGACAACGGCGGGCCGTCTCCCGTCCAGGTGACGTCGACTGAGTCGGAAACAGACTTTATGATCTCCGGGATTTTCGGCGGCGAGTACTTCCCGGTGAAGGATCTCAGTATCGGCGGGGAGATCGACATCAACTACGTGACGTTCGGGAATCCGGACTACACCCAGAGTCCTCCACCGACGGGGACAACCTCGACAACAACGCTCACGCGCTCGCTTGTGTCGACGGGCGCGCTCCTGTTCATACGCTGGAATTTCCTCTGAGCGTTTTTCGTTCCGCCGGGGGGGTAGCCCCCCCGGCGATTTGTAAATGTCCCGCGGAATTCGGAGATTGGCGGGACCCAGCCCGCTCCCACCCAACATCAGACGACCAACCGCATGCCCGAAGGACACGAACACGGAAGAGCATTCATCGAGGGACTCCGCCAGGCGTGGCTTGACGAGATGCGGAGCGCCCGGAACTACCGCGCGCTTGCCTCGCGCGAGAAAAACCCCGAGCGCCGTGCCATATTTGAGCGGAGGGCGGAGGCCGAAGACCGTCACGCGGAGCGCTGGGCAAACCGGCTCCGCGCACTCGGGGCGGATCCCGGACAGTACAGGGAAACACTCCTCGACAGGCTGAAGAGGGCGATGCTCCTCCGGAGCGATACGGCCACGGCGGCAGGGATGCTGGAGGCCGGCGAGGCGCAGGCGGACAGGCTCTATGACACGCTGCTGGCGTCCGCCCCAACCGCGGCCGACAGGGCTGACCTGAACGCGGCGGCGCTCGAAGAACGGGCCCACTCCAGGGCGCTGGGGGAATTTGAATCGTCCGCCGGTCTCGTCAGGGGGAAGCTCGAGAGGATGCTGGGGCGGGAACGCTGGCATGTGAGGGGGGGAGGGTGGATCGGTCAGGCGATTTACGGCGTCAACGACGGCCTCGGTGCGGCCTTCGGGGTCGTGAGCGGCGTTGCCGGGGCGACCCATGCCAACAGCGAGTTCGTCCTTCTGAGTGGTCTTGCCACGGCAATCGCATCGGCCCTTTCGATGGGGAGCGGGGCATACCTGGCCACGAAATCGGAGCGGGAGGTGTACGAGGCGGAGATCGAGCGGGAAGGGCATGAGATCGCGAATAACCCGGAGGAGGAGAAGGAAGAGCTCGAGCTCTTCTACCAGTTGAAAGGGTTCTCGCCGTCCGAATCGAAGAGCATGGTGGGCCGACTGGCCGAGCAGCCCGGACAGCTTCTCAAGTCGCTCGCCCACGAGGAACTCGGCCTCTCGGAACAGACATTTCCCAATCAGTGGGTCGCCGCTTCGAGCGCCAGCATCAGCACGGCAGTCGGCGCAGCCATACCGGTCATCCCCTTTTTCTTCGCCTCCGGGATGACGGCACTCGTCATCTCATTTGTCGTCAGCACGCTCGCGCATTTCGCGGTCGGATCCTCGAAAGTCCTCGTCACCGGAAGGTCATGGCTCAGAAGCGGCACCGAGATGACTGTTATCGGCCTGGGAGAGGCTGCGGCCACGTATCTTCTCGGTATGCTGATCTCGCCTTTCGTAGGTTAGGAGGAAGTCGCAACTTCTTACGAGAATGTCCTGTCACATATCGGGCACTCCTGTCACCCCCTTTTTTTGTGAACCCCGTCACGATGTGATGCGCGTCGCTTTGCGCCCCGACGGAATTCTCTACAATGGTGCACACCGATTTACCGTGGTCATCAAAAAGGGGGACGTATGCGGGCTCGTCTGGCTGCCGTAGTTTTGCTTGTCTCTGCGCTCTGTGTGCCGTTGCAGGGGAACGCGCAGGAGAGGAAATACGATATCAAGTCAGGGATCATCACGTACGAAACGACGACACTCGAAGGACGCCTGCAGATCGCGGGACGCGTGGTCCTTTACTTCGACGACTACGGCCGCCTGGAATGCAAGGACACGTACGTGAACGGGATGCTGAAGGAATCGGTCCTGTGCGACGGCAAGACGGTTTACACGCTCTGGCACGACCAGCGGATCGTGTTCAGGCGCGGCCCGGCGACACGCGGCACCGAGGTCAGGTTCGACCTGGAAGCACTGCCGCTCAGCGAGCGATCGGAAGGCCACGTGAAAAAGCTCCCTTCAATGACGCTTGCGGGGAGAGTCTGCGAGGCATACGAGCGAACCACATCGGAGGGAGTCATACGGTACGCGGGCGCCGACCATATCCTGATGTACTGCGAGCGGAATATGAACGGCGAGAACTGGGTGATGAAGGCGGTCACCGTTGACCAGACCAAGATCATACCGGCGACGAAGTTTCTCCCGCCCCCGGGATACGTTGAACGCGAAACACATTTCTGAACCGGGAGCCCGGGCGGCGGCCTTCGCCGCCCGGGCCTCTTCGTTATCCTCCACTCTTCAGCCTGCCGAGCTCACTGCGCGCCTTCTCTTCCAGGGGTTTCTGAAAATCGTAATCGTCAAATTCGAGCACCTTCTGGTACGCTGAGCGGGCGTCCCCCGGCCTGCCGAGCTTCTCGAGCGTCCCCCCCAGCTGCAGGAGCCCCTGGGGGATGGTCCACCGTTCGACGGGGGGCTTGAGCGAGACGAGTTCTTCGCCCGCTCTGAGCGCGGACGCGTAGTCGTCTTTCGCCATGAAGACCTGCTGGAGCCCGAGAAGCGCACGGGCGCGCGCGTCGAGGTCGGTCCCCGATGAGTCGAGCGCGCGGCGGTAGAGCGACATCGCGCTGTCGTACGCCTTCCTCCCCAGGTCGTTTCCCCCGCGGATCAGGAGGGCCTCGACCGCGGTGATCGGCCCGTGCATGCGGCGCCGTGCGACCCTGTACATATACGTCTCGCCCGCCCGGTCCCTGTCGTCGACGGATTTCATCCGGGCGTACGTGACGAGCGCCGCCTCGCGGTCGCCGGTGAGCTCCTGCGAGACCGCCAGCCGGTAGTATGTCCAGTTCGTAATATAGTCCTCCGACGGGACCCTCCGGAGGTACTCTTCCAGGTGTGAGCGCGCGTTCGGGAAATCGTTCATCGCGTAGTAGATCGCGCCCAGCGTGCTTAAGACGAATTCTTCCCCGTAGTGGATGCGGCTCCTCCTGTTGATCTCGACCGCGTTGCCTGCAGCGCGGAGGGCGACGTCGGTGTTGCCCAGCCTTGACTGCCACGAGGCGTACGTGACGACGAAAAGCGGGTTTTCGGGGTACTGCGCGATGAGCGTGTCGAGGATCGGGAGCGCCTCTTCGCTCTTCCCTTCGGCGAAGAGGAACTGGGAGAGGTAGAAGCGGGCCTCCGTCCGTGTGTAGATGCCCTGGTCGGCGGCACGGCGGACCATCGCGAGCCCGGCCTCCGCGTCGCCGCTGAATCCCACGAGGCTCAACACCCAGCTGAGCGATTTCGGGACCTTGGCCACGAGGTACGTGAAGAGCCCGAATCCCATCTGTGCGTCGTAGAGATCGGGCTTCAGGCGCACCGCCTCCTTGAGGGACAGGTAACCCTTGCGCCCCTCCGTAACCGCCTTGAACATCGAATTGTGCGCCTGGTGCGCGAGTCCCCGGTACCCGTACATGCCGCCGAGGTAGAAAAGGGAGACTGCGTCCTTGTCGTTGACGTCGAGAAGGTTCTCGCACACCGTGATGACGTCGTCCGATTTTGCGAGGAATGTACTGTATTCCTTCTCGTCCCTTGTCAGCGTGAAGAGCCAGAAATGAACCATGCTTCCGAAGAAGTAGCCGCGCGGGTCGCCGGGAGCCATTCTTCTGACCGAATCGAACGTGGCGGCCGCCTCGTCGATCTTCATATTATAGAGCCTGTCGATCCCCCGCATTGTGACGGCATGGACCGCTCCCCAGTCGACCGGACGGGGGTCAGCCTGATGGGACAGAAGGCTCAGGGGGATACAGAGCACATTGAGGAGGGAGCGTACCATGATCTGCAAGATACTTCAGACGCTCTCGAGAGGCAAGGCCGCCCGGCCGGGGCACACGCAGATCACGATTGACTTCCTCCACTTCTCTGAGTAAAATACATGCTCCAATCCCGCGGTATCACCCATGCGCCGTCACACGTTCCCGTTCCTTCTGGCCGCCGCTCTCCTGGCCGGTCCCGCATCCCCGCTGCTGCGTGCGTTTGCCGGCGAAGGGATTTCCGTCATCCCGCGTCCCGCGCACGTGGAACGGGACGAAGGTGAGTTCAACGTCACACCATCGGCATGCCTGTGCGCGCGCGGGATTGCCTCCGGCACGCTTGCACTCCTGCAGGGAAGATTCCGCGATGCCGCGGGGTTCGAGCTTCCGCAGGTGCAGGACGCCGGGGAGGACTTCCGGGGGATCCGCATACTCATTGACAGCCTCCGCGTTGCGGACCGGGAAGGGTACAATCTTACCGTGAGGACCTCGGGGATCACGATCACGGGGGGCGGTGATCCCGGCGCATACTACGGCGTCCAGACCCTTCTCGGACTCTTCCGCCCCGCGATATTCGGCACGGTGCGTCCCCGGGCTCCCGGAATGATGGTCCCCTGCTGCCGGATCGACGATGCGCCCCGGTTCAGGTGGCGCGGCATGCACCTCGATGTCAGCAGACATTTTTTTTCCGTCGAGTTTGTCAAAACGTACATCGATCTCCTCGCGATGCACAGGTTGAACGTGTTCCACTGGCACCTGACCGACGATCAGGGCTGGCGGATTGAAATACGGAAATACCCCCTTCTCACGCGGAAGGGTGCCTGGCGCGTGGACAGGGAAGACCGCGACTGGGAGGGGAGGCCTCCCCAGCAGCCGGGTGAGCAGACGACGTACGGGGGGTTCTACACGCAGGATGAAATCCGGGAGATCGTCCGCTACGCCGCGGAGCGGTTCGTCACGATCGTCCCCGAGATCGAGATGCCCGCCCACACGCTTGCCGCGCTCACGGCCTACCCGGAGTATTCCTGTACCGGCGGCCCCTTTACTGTCCCGCCGGGGAGCTACTGGCCCGTTTCAACAATATTCTGCGCCGGGAACGACAGCACGTTCGCATTCCTGCAGGACGTGCTCACGGAAGTGCTGGAGCTTTTCCCCGGCAGGTACATTCACATCGGCGGAGACGAGGCGGACTGGAGCCGGTGGAAACAATGCCCGAAGTGCCAGGCGCGCATCAGGGATCTCGGGCTCGCCGGCGAATCTGCGCTGCAGGCCTATTTCATGAAGAGGATAGCGGGGTTCCTTGCCTCGAAAGGGCGTACCGCGATCGGGTGGGACGAGATACTTGAAGGTGGCCTCCCGCCGGGCGCCGCGCTCATGTCGTGGAGAGGGGAGGCCGGGGGCATCGAAGCCGCCCGCGAAGGGCATGATGTGGTGATGGCCCCCGGGACGTCGACGTACCTGAGCCAGTGCCAGGGGCCCGCGGCCCTGGAGCCCCCCTCCGGCGGAGGATTTCTCCCCCTCTCCCGCGTGTACGCTTTCGAACCCGTCCCCGACTCCCTCTCACGCGGAGAGCGCGAGCATATACTCGGAGCCGAAGGATGCCTCTGGTCGGAATACATCTCCACACCGGGGAGGGGACTCTACATGCTCCTGCCGAGACTCGCGGCGCTCGCGGAGGCCCTCTGGACGCCGGCGGGTGAAAAGAGCTGGAGTGATTTTCTCCGGAGGGTCCCCGCCCAGCTGGAGCGATACGATGCGCGCGGGTACACCTGGGCAAAAAGCGGCTACGCGGTCCGGATGACGTCGCAGGCCGATCCCGCCTCGCGCGGCGTCAGGATCACGTGCGATACTGAACTCCCTGCAGATACCGTGCTGTACACGACGGACGGCTCGGCCCCCGGGCCGGGATCGCGCGTCTATGCTTCGCCGATCGTCCTGCATGAATCAGCGCTTGTACGTGCCTGCGCAGTGAAGGGGGGCGCGGTGTATCCCGCTTCGGCCGACTCAGTCCTCTTTCACGCGGGGATCTTCAGGCCGGTCGCCGTCAGGTACCCCTCCACGAAATACACGGCCGATGGGACGCGGTCGCTTACCGACGGCCTCTTCGGTTCGATCGACCATGCCGACGGGAGGTGGCAGGGATACGAGGGGGTCGATTTCGAGGCGGTCGTCGACCTCGGGAACGCCGGGCCGGTCTCCCGTGCGGGTGCCCGGTTCCTCCGGAGGACCGGCTCCTGGATATTTTTCCCCTCCGGCGTGAAGTTCGAACTCTCGACGGACGGGAAGACGTACGAAACCGCCGGGTCGTTCGACATCTCCCCGGCGCGCGCAAATGAAGAACCCTCCGCACGCCTGTGGGAATGCACATTCCCCCCGCGCCCGGCCCGCTACGTCCGCGTCATCGCGCGCAACGTGGGGACATGCCCCGCGTGGCATCCCGGGGCGGGGGGGAAAGCGTGGCTCTTTGTCGATGAAATTGTCATACGGTGAAAGGGACATCCATGAGATACCGAAGATTGATGATGCTCGCACTTCTTGTCGGCGGAGCGGCGGCGCTCCGGGCGGGAAACGGAGAGGAGTCGCGCGCGGATCACGATGCCAGGATGGCATGGTGGCGCGAAGCCAGGTTCGGGCTCTTTATCCACTGGGGGCTCTATGCCGTCCCCGCGGGGGAGTGGGAGGGTGACACGGACCACGGCGAGTGGATCAGGACGAGCGCGAAGATCCCGCTGCGCACGTACGAGGGTTTCGTCGGAAAATTCAATCCCGTGCGCTTCGACCCCGACGCGTGGGTGAAGATGGCGAAGAACGCCGGTATGAAGTACATCGTCATCACGTCGAAGCATCATGACGGGTTCTGCCTCTTCGATACGAAAGAGACAGATTTCAACGTCATGAAGACACCCTTCAGGAAGGACGTGATGAAGGCGCTCGCGGAGGCATGCAGGAAGCAGGGGATGAAGATCTGCTGGTACCATTCGATCATGGACTGGCATCATCCGGACTATCTCCCGCGCCGTGAGTGGGAGACCGACCGTCCCGACTCGGGGGCGGACTTCGGACGCTACGTCCGCTACCTCAAAGCCGAGCTGAAAGAGCTTCTGACAAACTACGGCCCGATCGGCGTCCTCTGGTTTGACGGCGAGTGGGAGTCGACGTGGAACACGACGTACGGGAAGGAGCTCTACGCGTACGTCCGTTCACTCCAGAGCGGGATCATTATCAACAACCGTGTGGGTGCCGGCCGGTCGGGGATGGAAGGATTCACGAAGGAGGGTGAATTCGGAGGAGATTTCGGCACGCCTGAACAGGAAGTTCCCGCCACCGGGTTGCCGGGCGTTGACTGGGAAACCTGCATGACGATGAACGACCACTGGGGGTACAACAGCCATGATACGCACTGGAAATCCTCGAAGGAGCTGATCCGGACCCTCGTCGACGTCGCCTCCAAAGGGGGAAATTTCCTCCTGAACGTCGGTCCGACAGCCGAAGGTCTCTTCCCCGAGGCGAGCATTGAGCGCCTGCAGGCGATCGGCGACTGGATGAAAGTCAACGGCGACGCAATCCACGGGACGACAGCGAGCCCGTTCAAATCTCTTCCCTGGGGGCGCTGCACGCAGCGCAGGACGCCGGGGGGGAGCATACTCTACCTCCACGTCTTTGACTGGCCTGCCGGGGGAACACTGACAATCCCCGGGCTCCTCACGACCCCCGCAAGGGCATACCTCGTCGCCGGGAGGAACGCCCCCCTCAGGACGACACGCGATGAGGATGCTCTCGTCCTGTCCGTGCCGGGTACATCCCCCGATACCTGTGATGCGGTTGTGGCGCTGGAATTCAACGGCGCGCCGGAAATCAATGACCCCCCGCGGATCAGCGCTGACGAGAACATATTCGTCGACAGGCTCTCTGTCGCGCTGAGCTCGGACCGGCCTCATGTCGAGATCCGGTACACGACCGACGGCTCGGTCCCGGGGGCATCGTCGCCGAAGGCCGATAGGCCCGTGGTTCTTACTTCCGGCGGCACGCTCAGTGCGAGGCTCTTCCGCGACGGGAAGCCTGTGAGCTCCCCTGCGTCGGCGGCGTTCACGAAAGTGGTTCCGCTCCCTGCCTCGCGCATCGATGGGCTGACTCCGGGGATAGCCTACAGGTACTTCCACGGGAGGTGGGACAGCCTCCCTGATTTCTCGGCGCTTACTCCCCTGAAGGAAGGGGCACTCCTGAATTTCGACACCCCCCGTCTCCGGCCGGAGAACTACGCGTTCGTCTATGACGGGTTCCTCTCCGTTCCCCTGACGGGGGTCTATGCGTTGTATACGGAATCGGACGACGGGAGCCGGCTCTATGTCGATGGTACTCCCGTCGTGGACAATGACGGGCTCCACGGGATGGTGGTGCAGAAGGGAGTGATCGCGCTCGGGGCGGGGATGCACCCCCTCCGCGTCACGTATTTCAATAAGTCGGGAGGGGCGGGGCTCGGCGTCTCGTGGCGTGTTCCCGGCGAGGAGAAGCGTCCGATCCCGGACGGTGCGCTCTTCCGGCGGAAGTAATATTCCCGCCGCGGGTGTATTCGGGACATGCCTGTCGTTGCATGTTCAGGGGAATTGTTTTTTCTTGTATGCCTTGTGTGACATCGAACGGACAACATCGAAGGAAGAATATGAAATCCACCTCCCTGCTCGTAGTCCTGGCGCTCGGTTTTGCCGGCGCACTCGCGCAGCAACGGACGCCGGAGGAGATCGAGCGCGAGAAGAAGTACCTCGAACAGTCCGCGAAAGCGAACGCGGACACCGCGATACACGTCGGATGGACCCACACGGCGTCGGGGGCGCTCAACCTGACGCAGGTCTCGTTCAAAGACTGGGTTGCCGGTGGTACCAACACACTTGCGTACTCGGCCGCGATCCAGGGTGCGTCGGTCCTGACTTCCCAGAAGACGGTCTGGACGAACAACTACCGGTTCGCGTTCGGACAGGCGCGCCTCGGCGACCAGGGGCTCCGCAAAACGGACGACGACATCTATTTTGAGAGCCTGCTTATCCTCAGGACGGGGGGGAACCTCAACCCCTACGTGGCGGCGACCGTCCGCACGCAGTTCGCCCCCGGGTACAACTACAGCACGGCACCCGAGACGCAGGTGTCAAAGTTCTTTGATCCCGGGTACGTGACCGAGAGCGCCGGTCTCGAGTATAAGCCGGCGGCGGTGTTTACGACCCGCATCGGGGCCGAGGCCCGGGAGATCTTTACGTCGCAGTTCAACCAGTATGCAACGGACCTGACGACGAACACGGTGCACAAGGTCTGGACGAGGGGCGGGATCGAGTCCGTGAGCGAACTCAACGCGAACATCGCGGAGAACATACAGTTCGTCGCACGGCTTGACCTCTTTGCCCCGTTCCAGAGCATGGACCGGATCGTCGTGCGGAACGACTACTCGATCGTCGCAAAGGTCAACAAATACGTCTCGACCGGACTGACGTTCAACATCATCAACGACGTGAATGTCTCGCCGAAGACGCAGATGAAGCAGGCCCTGGCTCTCGGCCTGACATACACGCTCTTTTGAGGGTTTCCCGCTCCGCACCCACACACACCCACCACACGAGGAGATGCATATGAGCGTCGTGAAGGAATTTAAAGAGTTCGCCATGAAGGGGAACGTCGTCGACCTGGCGGTCGGTATCATCATCGGCGGGGCATTCGGAAAGATCGTCACGTCGCTCGTGGGGGACATCATCATGCCCCCGCTCGGACTGCTGATCGGCGGCGTCGACTTCCGCGACCTTGCCCTCACGCTGAAGGCGCCCCTGGTGGGGACGACGGCCGTCACGCTCCGCTACGGAGCGTTCATACAGACCTGGTTCGACTTCGCGATCATCGCGTTCGCGATCTTCCTCCTCATCAAGGGAATCAACGCCCTGAAGAGATCGAAAGAAGCGGCGCCCGCCGCTCCGCCGAAACCGCCGGCGCAGGAACTCCTTCTGGCGGAGATACGGGATCTGTTGAAGAAGCAGGCAGGGGCGAACTGAGAGTGCTCGCCGGACCGGTATTGTCGATCCTTCTCCTTCATGCGTTCGGATCCGGAACGGGGGATGTGCCGGGGCTGATACGCTCGGGGGACGAGGCGTTTGCGCGGATCGACTACCCGGCGGCCATCGCACAGTATGAAGAGGCGCGCGCCGGCCGTCCGCCGGACCCGGATCTGCTCTGGCGGCTTGCGCGGGCCTGCGTCTGCTCGGCGGAAGTGGCGGAGGGGGACGAGCGCAGAAGCCTGCTCTCCCGGGGTGAATCGTACGCGCGGCTCTGCATCGCCGCCGATTCGATGAGAGCGGAAGGGCACACCTGGCTGGCCGGGGCGCTCGGTTACATC
>DATJPH010000581.1:0-2540 GCA_035506475.1 Bacteroidota bacterium
GGCGGGCCTGATGCCGGACTGCGGGATCGGCGCCGACGTCATCGTCGGATTCCCCGGTGAGACCGACAGGCATTTCCGCGAGACGTGCGCCTTCGTCTCAGAGCTCCCGGTGTCGTACCTTCACGTGTTCACCTACTCGGAACGCCCGGACACCCCGGCGGCGCACTACGGCGGCGGGGTCGATCCCGGCGAGCGGGCCGAACGGAGCAGGATACTCCGGGGGATCGGGCTTGCGAAGAAGCAGGCGTTTTACGGCCGCATGGTGGGGAGGACCGTTCCCGTCCTCATGGAAGCCGATGATGAAGGAGGGTGCCGGTGCGGGTTCACCGGCAACTACGTGCGCGTCGCGGTTCCTGCGTCCGATGCCGCGGTGAACGAGCTCGTGGATGTCGCGATCACGGGGCTGGACGGCGACCGTTGCGCGGGGAATGTCCGGGGAGGGAGCGGGTCATGAGAATAACGGCGGTGGAACCAACGGGCATTGCGCGTGATCTCGGCATTCGGGCAGGCGACGAGCTGCTGGAGATCAACGGCCGGAGAGTCCTCGACAGCATCGATTACCGCTACCATGAGGGTGACCCCGCGCTGACGCTCAAGGTGGCGCGCGACGGGGAGGTGACGGTCTTCGACATCGAGAAGGATGAGGGGGAGGTGCTCGGGATCGATTTCGAGGAGATGAAGGTCCTCTCCTGCGGCAACGACTGCATATTCTGCTTCGTCGACCAGAACCCCGGGGGGCTCCGCAAAGGGCTCTATTTCCGCGACGGCGACTACAGGCTTTCGTTCATGTACGGCAACTACACGACAATGACGAACGCGGGGCCGGCGATACTCGACAGGATCATCGAGCAGCGGCTCTCCCCCCAGTACATCTCGGTCCACGTCACGGACCTGGCCGTCCGCACCAGGCTCATGGGGCTGAAGAAGGACGACAGGATACTCGACAAGATCGCCCTCCTCCACGACGGGGGGATCGACATGCACACGCAGATCGTCCTCTGCCCCGGGATCAACGACGGGGCCGTCCTGGAGAGGACCGTCCGCGACCTCTTCCGCTTTCACGCCCGGGTGGTCTCGCTTGCCATCGTCCCGGTGGGCCTGACCGACCACAGATTCGGCCTCACGCCCCTCTCAAAAGTGGACCGGGAATATGCCAGCGCCCTCCTGGAGAGGACCGAAAAGTGGCAGAAAGAGTTCAGGAAGAAGACCGGCCGGAATTTCGTCTACCCTTCGGATGAATTCTACATCGTGGCCGGGAGGAAGATCCCTCCCGCCCGGGCATATGACGGGTTTCCCCAGATCGAAAACGGCGTCGGCATCGTCAGGAAATTTCTCGCGGAGTTCCGCCGACAGTCAGCGTCGTTCCCTTCCCGCCTCCGCCCGCACCGGAGGCTGACGCTGGCGACAGGCGAGCTTGCGCGGACGTTCATGGAAACGACGGTCCTCCCCCGGCTCCGCAGTGTGGAAGGGCTGGACGTCCGGCTGGAGGTGGTCCCCAACCTGCTCTACGGCAGGAGCGTCACCGTGGCTGGACTTCTTTCGGGAAAATGTCTATATTCAGCGCTGGAAGGGAAGGAGCCGGGCGATCTTCTGCTCCTCCCGCCAGACATAGTGAACGGAGACGGCCTCTTCCTTGACGATGAAACCATCGCGAGCGTCGGGGAACGGCTGCGTGTCCCCGTCATGATGTTCGAAGGGAGCTGGGACGCCGTTTTCAGGCTCCTGAAGAAACCAACAAGGAGAACCCGCACCCGGCAGTTGTTACCATCGTCCATGACTCGAGCCTCATCGAACTCCACTACGAAGGTCTGACAATGGCAACAATGCGCTGGCTGCTCCCCGGGCTCATCCTCCTCGCCTCCCCTCTCATCGCGGAGACTCCTCCCGCCGTCCGGTATTCTCATGACGATGTACGCCGGGAACTGCTCGGCCGGCCGTTTTTGCTCGCGCCCGATACGGGCGTGGCCGCCGCTGTACGGGAGGGGGATGCCCTCGCGCGGAAGGCGCCGGGGCTCGCGGCAGTCTACTCGCTCATACTCCCCGGCATGGGAGAGCTCTATGCGGGAGATTTTTCGTCGGGAAAGTACTTCCTGATCGGCGAGGGGATCCTCTGGATCACGTTCGCCGCGTTCGAGATCTACGGGGATGCGGTCAGGGACGACGCCAGGACGTACGCGGTGACGTATGCCGGTGTGAGCCCGGCGGGAAAGAACGATCAGTTCTACGTGGACGTCAGCAATTTTCTCAGCACCGCGGACTACAACGACAAGAAGCTCAGAGACCGGACCCCGTCGCTTGTGTATGATCCCGCCGCCGGCTATTCCTGGCAGTGGCAGAGCGACGCGCAGCGGCAGACATTCAGGGCGCTCAGGGTGCAGAGCGAGAACATGTTCAACAACAAGAAATTTGTCGGCGCGGCCATCCTCATCAACCACGTCGCGAGCGCCATCAACGCCGCCCGTGCGGCCATTGCGCACAATTCGGCGCTCGGCAGCATCCTGGGCGATATGCAGTTGAGCGCATCACTCATCGGCGAGCCG
>DATJPH010000582.1:0-6069 GCA_035506475.1 Bacteroidota bacterium
CTGTCTCTCACCGGAATCGTCTCCGCCGGAGTAATGAAAGGTCAACCGAGTGCCAGGAGCGACGGCTCCTCAATCACGGTCCACTGGGACAGCGATGACGAGACCGGCGTCGTCGGGTACGAGATTGCTCGAAAGGTCGGCTGGGACGGCCAGTATGTCGTCTTGATGGCATCGTACAAGGCGAAGGGGAGCAACCAGCCGTACGATTTCGTCGATGAGACAGCGTTCCGCACCTCCGCGACGTTCTACAAGTACAGGATCACCGCTGTCTATGCAAACGGCGGAAGGTCTGACCCGTATGAAACCGGCGTGAGCCACACCGTGAGCAGCGTCCGGAGAACATGGGGAAGCATCAAGGCCATGTTCCGTTGACGGTGCGTGCACGGAAGAATGTTTCACAACCAGAAAGGCGATACTGAGGTGTCGCCTTTTTTATACTACCCCGGATGGATGCACAAAGAACCCTGATTCTCGCCTCCCGCTCGCCCCGAAGACTCCAGCTGCTCAGACAAATCGGCATGAGTCCCACCATCATGCCCTGCGATATCCCCGAGGCATTTGACGCAGCAAAGACGCCCGAGGAAAACGCCTCCTCACTCGCCCTGCAGAAAGCGGAGTGTGTCGCCGGCAGTGTCAGGGAGGGGGTGATTATCGGAGCAGATACGATCGTCGTCCTGGACGGTGAGATGCTCGGGAAGCCGGAAAACCCGCGTGACGCCGTGCGGATGCTCAAGGAGCTCAGCGGAAGGACGCACACCGTCGTCACGGGCTTTGCCCTTGTCGAACGGCCTTCCGGCCGCCGGATGACCGGCACGGAGAGGACGGAGGTGACGTTCCGCCGGCTCCCCGGCGCCGAGATAGAAGAATATGTCGCGGGGGGCTCCCCGCTCGACAAGGCGGGAGCCTACGGGATACAGGATGATTACGGGGCTGTGTTCGTCACGCGGATCGAGGGGTGCTTCTACAACGTCGTCGGTCTCCCCCTCTCCAAGTTTCACACTGCCCTGGCAGAATTCCTCTCCGGCAATTCACTCACGAAGGAAGGTCGATAATGGAACGGCGAATCCGTGTTCTCGTCGCGAAGGTCGGACTTGATGGCCACGACCGCGGTGCCAAAGTCGTGGCCGCGGCTCTGCGCGACGCAGGGATGGAAGTGATCTACAGCGGGCTCCGGAAGACGCCGGAGGTGATCGTGGAAGCGGCCGCGCAGGAGGACGTCGATGCGATCGGGGTGAGCATACTGAGCGGTGCGCACATGACGGTGTTCCCGCGCGTGCTCGCACTGCTGAAGGAAAAAGGACTGGACGACGTCCTGCTGTTCGGCGGCGGGATTATCCCGGACAAAGATATCGACGACCTGGGGAAGATCGGCGTGGGGAAGCTTTTCACGCCGGGAGCCTCAACGCAGACGATCGTCTCGTACGTCCGCGACTGGGTCTCCGCCCACCGCGGATGATCCAAACGCAAACGTCCCTTCCTTTTTCAGAAAGGGACGCTGTGGCTGCACCCGGACGCTGAACGTTCAGCGATTACGGGCCGACCTTGGTCACGTTGACCGCCTGCAGACCTTTCGTTCCCTGCTCCACTTCAAACTGCACGGCCTCCCCCTGCTTCAGACTCTTGTACCCCTCCCCAACGATCGACTTGAAATGCACAAAAAGGTCTTCGCCGCTCTCACGCGTTATGAAACCGTACCCCTTCGCGTTGTTAAACCATTTCACGGTTCCCTTTTCCATGCCGGGACACCTTTCGATGATGGAGCTCTGGAAACATCCTGTGGCGTGATTGTAGCAAACCGGAATGAAAAAGGCAAGCGGAGGGGCTACCCCTCCAGCCAGATTCCGAACGTCCCGGGGCGGGGTTCATCGTCGTCTGAAGGGTTTTCAGCGACAACATCAGTGATGAGTAATGTAACACTTGAAGGGTCGAACGGGAACAGGTCGTCTGCGGAGAATATCGCCCGGAAGTCTTTCGGCTGGAAGAAGACCATGAATTTTTCTGAGAATTCGTTGAGTCTCCGTATGTAGTACTGCGAGTTCTCATCCGGAAAATTGGGATCCCATTCCTCCGCAGCTTTGCAGTTCTCGGTCGCCCTCGGATTCGGGTCGTTTCCGGTGATATAATAGGCAATCCTGTCCCCCTGCCTGACGGGGCGTCCGGAGGCTATCGCCACAGTATAGGCTGCGCTCCTGTTCCTCCGCCCCGCGTTGACCTCTTCCTCGTAGACGGCAATTGGATCGCGAAGGGCCTCCACGCGGGCAAAATCCCTCACTTCGAGCCCGTGCCCGAGGATCGCGTTGTAGTACTGTACGTAGAGCCTGTGCAGCCCGTCAAAATTCCCCTGGAGAATGAAATCGATGCAGTGGTGGACAAACGTCCTTCCGAACTGTTCCATGCTCCGTGAGACAAGGGACGAGCCCTTGATCCGGATTTTGTTGTCATACTCAAGAAGGGCGTAGTTCTTCATCTTGTAGCTCAGGATTTTCCGGTACCGCCCGTTGAGCGCGACGGTGATCCCCTCCGGGAGCTTCGCGCTCAGATCGGCAACGAACGCGGATTCCTGCGCGTCGGTGTCCACGCCGACGGGAGGGACGAAGAATATCCCGTCAGTGTCCACTTCGACGACTTTTCCCCCTTCCGCACGTATTTCCGTGATCATGGATCTCAGGATCTTCTGGCCGGTCTTGGTCACCTCGTCCGCTTTCCCGTGGTCGTTGAAGAGAGCCCTGTTGTACCCGAGGTAGCCGTAAAACGAGTTGATGAGAATCTTGAATGACGACTGCATGGCATCCAGCCTGGACCGCGACACCGGGTCCGCCTCCCGCTGCATCGCGCGCTTGGTCTCCAGGCGCAGCGCCGTCAGGTCCCTCAGGAGCCCCAGGAAGACCCCCAGGTCGTCGGCGGCGGGCGCAATGGCATTCCCGAGCATGATCGAGGGATACAGAGACTCGACGTCGGCGTGGACGACCGGTCCGAGCACACCGGTAAGAAAGATGTCGGTGTACCCCCCGGTCGTCTGGGTGCCTTCCCTGGGACGGGGAATGGCGTGTTTCTGCCTGAGGTATTCCCGTACGAGGAGGCTCTCGATCTTCGATGCGGCGCCCATCCGCGCGACCGCGCCGTAGGCGTAGGGGAGCATCTGGGTCAGGTAGAATGCGCTTCCCGAGAGATGAGCGCTCAGGAGGCCGGTTTCCCTCACGTCGTCAAGAGCGTAGGCAACCAGCGTCGCGGGCTCGTTGTCCCAGTACCAGGAGATCTTCTCGCCGGGAACGTATGTCCGGTCGGCAGGGGAGAGGCCGAAATACTGCGCGGCATATTTCAACCCGTAGCTCTCCATGTTCCGCCGCACGGCATCATAGTTCTGGACCAGGAGCAGCGTGTCAATGATGTGCCGCCCCGCGATGTCGGTGACGGTGTATTCGAAGGCGTGTTCGGCAAATGACGTGCGGGAATCGAAGCTCCTGGGGACGCTCCCGTCTCTGCCGAAGGAGGGGGTCACCCCGTGAAGAGCGCAGCGGGCGAGTATGTAAGGGATGTCAAAATTGAATATATTGTGCCCCTCGATAACGTCGGGATCCCGCTCCCGGATCGTGCGGACGAGCTCCTCGAGCATCTTCTGCTCCGAGTGCTTCCGTCCGTCGATGACATGCTCCCAGCCCGTACTGTCGCTCAGGGCCACGAGAATGATCCTGTCCCCCGGCCGGGAGGAGTTGCTGAAGCGGTGCCCGGCGGTCGTGTACGTCTCTATGTCGAGCTGAAGCCTGCGGAGGTCGGCGAACGTCAGCTCCTTGAACAGCGTCCGGCCGGTCTGGTGCAGGTACTGTGTCACGGGATCGGAGAGGAGGTGGATGATGTCGAGGTCCTGGTATGCCTCGACTTTTTCCACCGCATGCCGGTTATAGGCATCGAGGATGTACCGTACCCCGTCCCACATCGCCGGCCACTCCTCAAAGACGCAAAGGTGGTTATAGGCGCCGGACCCGTCGAGCCTGCGGACCCAGTGCTTCCTGCGGAATCCTTCGATAAGTCGCGGTTCGGAGAGGAAGAAGAAGGGAAAGAAGGGGCGGTCTTCGGTGGTCACGCCCTCCCCGTCGCGCACGTAGACCCGCATCGCACCGTCGCCGGCCTGGTGGGCGGCGACGATGCGTGGATCCTGCGCATGACCGAAGAGAGCCGGATTCATCCGACCTATTGCTTCTTTTTCCAGGCCTCGAGGAACGGGGCGATGAGATCAATCGGCACGGGGAAGATCGTTGTCGAGTTCTTCTCCGATGCCACTTCCGTCAGCGTCTGGAGATAGCGGAGCTGGAGGGCAATGGGATGCGCCTCGATGACCTGCGCCGCATCGGCGAGCTTCTGCGAAGCCTGGAATTCGCCTTCCGCGTGGATCACTTTCGCCCGGCGTTCCCTCTCGGCTTCCGCCTGCCGCGCCATCGCGCGCTGCATCTCGGCGGGAAGATCGATCTGCTTCACCTCGACGTTCGAGATCTTGATGCCCCAGGGTTCCGTGTGGAAATCCATAATCTTCTGCAGCTCGGTGTTGATCTTGTCCCGCTCGGCAAGGAGCTCGTCAAGAGAGGACTGACCGAGAATGCTCCTCAGGGTTGTCTGGGAGAGCTGCGAAGTGGCAAACAGATAGTTTTCCACCTCGACGACGGCCTTGTCGGGCTGGACGACCCGGAAATAGACGACGGCGTTTACCTTCACGGACACGTTGTCCTTCGTGATGATGTCCTGCGGCGGGACGTCCATCACCACCGTCCTCAGCGTGACTTTCACCATCCGGTCGACGATCGGCCAGAGGAAGATGATCCCGGGGCCCTTGACCCCCACGAGGCGCCCGAGCCGGAAGACGATTCCCCGCTCATATTCCCGGAGAATGCGGATCGCATTGCTGACGATGATGACGACAAACAGGACGACGACGAATATGAAAACTCCGAAGACTTCCATTGCATGCCCCTTTCAGTGGGATTGGTGCTCCATAGTGCGCACGGTCAGTGTCAGGCCGTCGACGCGTTCGACAATGATGCCGGTCCCGGCGGGGAGCGACTCGCCGGCGGTAACCGCCTTCCACAACTCCCCGTGGACGCGGACCGTTCCCCCGGGGGAAAGCGGGGTCACGGCATCGCCTGTCTCCCCGACGATGCCTTCGACGCCGGTGACCGGCTTGCGCCTCTGCGCACGAATGCCGATGCCGATGGCGAAGAGGAAAAACAGCGATGTACAGAGGACCGCGGGGATGATGACGCCCCATGAAATTGAGATGACTTCCAAGGAGGACTCCGGATTGATGAGCATAACCGAACCCAGCAGGAGCGAGGTGACGCCCCCGACCGTGAGGATCCCGTGGCTGGTGATCTTGAGTTCAAGGACGAACAGGACGATGCCGAAGACGATGAGCGCAAGGCCGGCAAAGTTCACCGGCAGCGTGTTGAGAGAGTACAGCGCCAGGATAATGGCGATGAAACCGACGACGCCTGGAAATATGGCTCCAGGATTATAGAGCTCAAAGAGGAGGCCGTAGAGGCCGAGGAGAAAAAGGACGTACGCGATATTCGGGTCGTTGAGGATGTCCAGGAGCTTGAATTTCCACCCCATCTCCTCCTCCGTCACCGTGGCGGAGGCGGTGCGGAGCGTCCGCTCTCCTCCCTCGACACTGACGTGCCTTCCGTCGATGGCGCGGAGCAGTTCGGGAACAGAGGGAGCAATCAGGTCGATCACGCTGTCGCGGAGCGCCTCGGTCTCCGTGATGGCAATGCTCTTGCGGACAGCTTCCTCGGCCCATTTCATGTTCCGGTGCCTTTTTTCGCTGATGCTCCGGATGAACGCGGCGGCGTCATTTGTCGCCTTCTCGTTCATAATCGAGTCTTTCTCCCCCCCCTGCAGATTGACGGGATGGGCCGCCCCGATATTGGTTCCGGGCGCCATTGCAGCGATGTTCGCCGCAAGCGTGATAAACGAACCTGCCGAGGCCGACTGAGCTCCGGGAGGGGAGACATAGACGACGACCGGCACGCGGGATGTCAGGAGGTCTGTGACGATCATCCGGGTCGATTTCAGGAGACC
>DATJPH010000583.1:0-2317 GCA_035506475.1 Bacteroidota bacterium
AAATTGTCGCGCTCGATGGAATACCCCTCCGGTTGGCCGAGAGCCTCCAGGGCCGCCACCATCTTCTTCTTGATGACGGAGACCTCGTCTCTGGTCAGCGGGTCTTCGTTCGGATTTTGCGCGCGGACTCCCCCGGCATCAACAAGGAGCAGGGCTATTGCGGGGAGCAACAGTGAACGGAGCATGGCGACCTCCAGGAGTGGGTGATTTGATTTTCAACAGGTGTCACGTTAGATTGTCGTCGGCCTCATCGCCGGGCTCTTCGGGGATCTCTTCGGGCATCTCCCCTGCGGCCTCAGGGTGGGCGATGAAGAGCTTCGAACAGAGGTCGCCCGAGAATCTCCCCTGTTTCCTGCACTGGGCGAGTGTCTTTCGTACCGCATCGAGGTCGTTCACTGCGCTTGAAAAACAGAAGTTCTCGAGCGTTGCTCCGCACTGGGTACAGAAGACCTGGGGCCGGGGCGGGACCTCCCCCGGTTCTCCCCCCGAGGCAGCCGGGGAAACCCGTTTCTTTGAATGTCGGCGCTTCTCTTTGCTCATGAGCTCAGTCGGTCCGTGGAGCATCCGGCGCAATATAGAGAATTGTCGTGAAAGGAAAAAGTCCCGCCCGTTTCATCATCCAATGGAGTACACAATGAAAACCATATTCCGTTGTCTTGCCGCAGCCTCTCTTGTTTTCCTTGCCGCGCCGCACGGAGCCCGGTCGCAGGCGGAGATTACGGCCCCCGAGGCAAGCCCGAAGGCGCTCCTGACGCAGACGGTCGGCATCGCTGACATCCAGGTCTCCTATCACCGGCCGGGCGTCAAGGGGAGGCCGATCTGGGGTGCGCTCGTTCCCTGGGGCGAGGTATGGCGGGCGGGGGCGAACGAAAACACGACGGTCACCTTTTCGCAGCCGGTGAGCGTGGCGGGGAAGCCTCTGGCGGCCGGGACGTACGGTCTCCACATGATCCCGGGAAAAGAGGAGTGGACTGTCATATTCAGCAGGAATGCCACATCCTGGGGGAGCTACTTCTACAAGGAAACCGAAGACGCGCTCCGGATCAAGGTCAGGGCACAGCCCGCGCCGATGATGGAATGGCTCCAGTATGAATTCTCGGACCTGACCGATTCAACCGCCACGCTGGCCCTCCGGTGGGAAAAACTGGAGGTTCCTGTTTCTCTTGCCTTTGATACCCGCGGACTGGTTCTTTCGGGCATCCGTGACGTGTACCTCCGGGGTTCGGCGGGGTTTACCTGGCAGGGATTCTACAGCGCGGCGCAGTATTGCCTCCGGAATAGCGTGAATCTCCAGGAAGCGCTGACCTGGGCCGACCGGTCGATCGCCATGGACGAGAACTTCAGCAACCTCCGGGTCAAGGCATCGATACTCGAGAAACTCGGAAGCCTGAAGGATGTCCCGGCTCTGCGCGAGCGGTCAATGGAACTGGCGACCGAAAGTGATCTCAACCTGCTCGGTTACACATGCCTCCAGGATGGGAGGACGAAGGAGGCGATTGCCGTCTTCGAAAAGAACGCCCGGGCTCACCCCGCCTCCTGGAACGTGTATGACAGCCTGGCCGAGGGTCTCGAAAAAAGCGGCGATGTGAAAGGGGCGATCGCCAACTACAGCAAGGCGCTCTCACTTGTCGGCGACGATGCGAACCGGAAGAGGATCACCGACACGATCGCGAAGCTCAAAGCGCGCTGACCATCTCCCGCCGGCGGCGCAGACGCGCCCGGCGACGCTCAGCGCGCGCGCGGGCCCGGTGCAAGGTGTTCGGTAAGGTATTTCGTCAGGAGCCCGTACAGGTGGCGCGTGGTTCCTTCCCCTTCGTAAATGCCGTGTGACCGGTTCGGGTATGCCATCATGGTAAACTGCTTGTTGCTCCGGACAAGCGCGTTGATAAACCTCTCCGAACCCTGGTAGTGGACGTTGTCGTCCCCTGTGCCGTGGACAAGGAGGAGATTCCCCCGGAGGCTGTCGGCGAACGTGATCGGAGACCCGAGCCGGTACCCCTCGGGGTTCCCCTCCGGGAGTCCCATATACCGCTCCTGGTACGTCGCGTCGTAGAGCCTCTGATCGGGAACCGGCGCGACCGCCATCCCGGTCTGGTAAAATCCCGGGTATCTCAGGAGCATGTTGAGCGTCATGGATCCGCCGCCGCTCCACCCCCAGATGCCGACGCGGGTGGAGTCGACGTACGGCCACCGCCGTATCTGCATCATCGCCGCGGCCTGGTCTTCCGAGGCGAGTGTCCCGATCTGCCTGTAGATCGACCGGCGCCACTCTCTGCCCCGCGGGGCAGCGGTCCCCCGGTTGTCGATGCTGATGACA
>DATJPH010000584.1:0-6212 GCA_035506475.1 Bacteroidota bacterium
TCGATCTCCGCCCGGTGCTCCTCGAATATGCTCCGGTACCACGGATACTTCGCGATCCACTCCTTCGCGCTGTCGATGCCCGCAGGGCCGGACAGGAGCCTAGGGTGCGGGAGTTCCCCCGCCGGCGCACTGCGGGGAGCGAACGATCCGGCGGCCAGAAGCGCCGCCAGTACGAGCGTGTGCACCGTTTCATTAGGTGACCGGTGCGGGGTTGATTCTGTAGGCATATATCCCTTCCTTTTCTCTCACGAATATACGGAAATCTTTCGGAAGGAGTGACATGAGCGACCGCATATACATCGATTCGTACGCGTACGTCGGAAAACGCGGGCCCAAAGACGTCGAGTCACAGTACGAAACCGAGGTCCTTCTCGACGAGATGGAGTGGGCGGGGATTCACGGCACGCTCATCACGCACTCCGCGGCGAAAGAGTACGACCCGATCTACGGCAACAGGATGCTCGCGCGCGAGCTGAAGAAGAGCCCGCGCCTGTACGGCGTCTGGGCGGTGATGCCCCACCAGACGGGAGAATTCCCCGCGCCCGGCGACCTGATCAAGGAGCTGCGGGACAACAACATCAAGGCCGTCCGGATGTGCCCCCGCTCCCACCGGTTCCCGTTCCACGTCGACTTCTGCGGGGACCTTCTCGGGGCGCTCGAGGAGGAGGAGATACTCCTGATGGTCGAGGGGGGACACCTGTACGTCAACGACGTCCTCGAGACCACCAACCAGGTGCTCGTCAGCGAGCTTGACGCCGTCCTGACGCGGTTCCCCCGCCTGAACGTGCTCCTCCAGGGGGGAAGGTGGGACGCGACGCGGTTCATCTACGCCCTGATGGCAAAACACAGCCACCTCCACGTCGAGCTCTCCGCGCACCAGGGGAACAGGGGGATAGAGTCCTTCAGGGACTGGTTCGGGGCCGGCAGGGTCCTGTTCGGGACAGGCGCGCTCGAGAAGTCGCCCGGCGCGGCGAAGTCGTTCATAGACTACTGCACGCTCACCGAGGATGAAAAGGCCAGCGTGGCGGGGCTGAACATCGCGCGGCTTACGCGGATCGAGACGCTCCCCCCCGCCTACCGCGCCTCGAAGCGGGGCGACCCGATACTCGCGCTGGCAAAAGAGGGGAAGCCGCTCAAGAACACGCTCGTCATCGACGCGCATGCGCACCTGATGCACAGGGACGCCGGGGGGACCGGGTTCATCCACATCCCGTACGGCGACGACAGGAGCATGGTGGAGCGCGCGAAGCTCATGGGGATCGACGCGGCGTGCATCAGCGGGTTCCTCGCCGTCTGGACGGATTACGAGGAGGGGAACAAGATCGTCTACGACGCGATGAAGAATTACCCCCGTTTCTACCACGGGTACGCCGCGCTCCAGCCGCAGTACGTCAAGGACTGGCCCAGGGAGCTGAAGAAGGTCCACGTCGGCTACGGGATGGAGGGGATCAAGGCGTACAACCCCCGCACCGGCCTCGCGTACAACGACAAGCTGTGGGACCCCTGGTGGGAATACGGCAACAGGATGAACGCCTACGCGCTCATCCACCCTTCGCCCAACGTCGTGCCGGAGATGATGGACATCGCCTCGCGCTACCCGAACATCTCGTTCATCATGGCGCACTCCGGGGCGTCGTTCAAGGACGCGCGCCTGGCGATCGAGATCGCGCTCAAGAACCCGAACGTCTTCCTCGAAATCACGCTCACGGCGGTGACCTACCGCGTGATCGAGTTCATGGTCAAGCACGTCGGCGCGGACAGGGTCCTCTTCGGGACCGACCAGCCGATGCGCGACCCGATCCCCCAGTTCGGGTGGGTGGTCTATTCGCACTGCACGCACGAGGAGAAGAAGAAGATCCTCGGCCTCAACATGAAGAAGATCATCCGGCGCGTCAAAAAATAGGGGTTTCCCGATGCAGGATCCAGATTCATCCGCCCCGGGCGAGACGGTCTCCATCGCCCGGCAGACGTACAGGGAAATCTCCCAGCCCTTCATCGATCTCTTCCATTCCTCGCAGGCCCTCTGGGGGATCAACATCTCCTACCTTCTCGAAGGGCTCACGTACTTCGGGGTGGTGGGGCTCCTGGCGATATTCTTCAACGATTACATCGGGCTCGACGACATCAGCGCCGGGCAGATGGTCGGGTTCCTCACCGCGGGGATCACGCTCGGCATGCTCTTCATGGGCGCGACCGTCGATCTCTTCGGCGCGCGGAAAGCCCTTCTCATCTCGCTCTTCCTGATGCTCGTCGGCAGGACGCTCCTCACGCTGAGCCCGGAGCTCGGAACGAAGGGACTCTGGTCCACGTCCCACTGGCTCGCGATGGGGGGCCTCATGGGGATCATCCTCGGGTACGGGATCTACCAGCCCGCCTGCTACGCGGCGATACGGCTCTTCACGACAGAGAAGACCGCGGCCATGGGATACGCGATGCTCTACGCGATCATGAATCTCGGCGGCTTTCTCCCAGGGCTGATATCGCCCCCGGTCCGGCGGGCCTACGGGATCACCGGCGTGTTCTGGGTCTACGTCGCGCTGACCGCCGCCGGTATACTCGTGATCGCCTTCTTCCTGACGCGGAAGGCGATCGCAAGGGCGGAGGCGCAGGCCGAGCAGGAGAGAAAGGAGAAGACCGTCGCGGAAGAGAAGAAGCCGCTGAAGGAACAGGTCCTCTTCTACCTGAAGAATTTCCCGGTCCGCGACGCCCGGTTCATGTTCTTCATATTCATCCTGATCCCGGTCCAGACGCTCTTCGCGCACAACTGGCTGACGCTCCCGCAGTACTGCAGCCGCGCCTTCACGGGCGTTGTGAGCGACAATTACGAATTCTTCGTCAACTTCAGCCCGCTCCTGATCTTCGTCCTCACGCCGGTTGTCACCGCGCTCACCTCGAAGAAGAACACGTACACGATGATGATCGTCGGGACGTTCATCATGGGCGCGCCGACGTTCATCCTGGCGCTGGGGCCGAACATCGCCGGACTCTTCGCCTACCTCATCCTGGCGACGCTCGGGGAGGCGACCTGGTCCGCGCGGTTCCTCCAGTGGGTGGCGGAGATCGCGCCAAAAAGCATGACGGGAATCTACATGGGGATAGGCCAGTTCCCCTGGTTCCTCACGAAGGTCATCACGAGCCTCTACAGCGGGTGGTTCCTGATGCACTACTGTCCCGCGGGCGTCCCGCCCGAACAGATGCACACCGGGACCATGTGGTTCATTTACGGCGTCATCGCCATGATGACCCCGCTGGGGCTCCTGCTGGGCTCAAAATGGATGCGTAAGGGGTTCAAGGAGAGGGCGGAAGCCGCCTAACTCTCAGAAAATCAACAGGATCGCGGATTTTCGGGAAAAACGGCAAAAAAGGCTTGCAATTCTCTTTCCCCGTTTGTAGGTTTGTGAGGCAAATCTAGCGTACACCGTTCTTGCGCCATCAAGTGCTTGCTGATGTACCGCATTAGCCTGTTATGGTGAGTGTCGCCAGCAGTCGGATCGCAGACAATGGTGAGGAGAGTGCCCCATTGCGTGCGATTTTTTTTTGAGCCCGGGCATCAAGCGCCGACCGAGACAGTGTACACAATCCACTAATAAATTCACACAAAGAGGTTGGTTCCATGGAGAAGGGTACAGTCAAGTGGTTCAACAGCGCTAAAGGGTACGGTTTCATCTCCCGCCCGGGTGGTGAAGATGTGTTCGTGCACTTCAAGGCGATCAACGGCGAAGGCTACAAAACTCTGAACGAAGGCGACACCGTCGAGTTCGAGGTTGAACGCGGACCGAAGGGTCTCCAGGCAGCCAACGTCACAAAGGTGTAAGGCTACACTATTTTTGTGAAGTCCGCATCCTCTCCGAGAGGGAGGGGATGCGGTTTTTTTTAGGTTCTTTGACATGGGAAGGAATACCCGATGGGAGTCCTCGATTCAAGGAGCTCCGTGCTCTCCTCAAAGCTCGAGGTTCTCGCAGATCTCGAGGATACCGTGCGCCAGTTCATGGCAAGGCACGAAGAAAAGCGCGTGGACTGGTATCCTTCGGAATTCCTCCCCGCAAACCCCGACGACCTGAACGACGCAACGATCAGAGAGCTCCGGGACAGGGCGCGGGGACTCCCCGATTCGGCACGCGTCGCGTTCACGATCAACATCCTGACCGAGGAAGGGCTTCCGCATTTCCACCGCCTCATCGCCGAGTCGCTCGGCAGCCAGACGTTCTGGTCGCTCTGGAACAGACTCTGGACGGCCGAGGAAGACCGGCACGGCAACATCCTGCGGGACTACGCCCGCGACTCCCGGTTCCTGAATTTCTCCGCGCTCGAAGAGCTGCAGTTCAACTACATCCGCAACGGGTTCTATCCCGACTGGGCGGGGGATCCGTACAAGCTTTTCATCTACACGACGTGCCAGGAACGCGCCACCCAGATCTCGCACCTCAACACCGGCAGGCTCGCCGAGGGGCGTGAGCCCCTCCTCGTGGCGGTCACGCAGAAGATCGCGCAGGACGAGTCGCGGCACTATGCGTTCTACATGAACGTCTTCCGCGAGATCCTCGCCCGCGATCCGAACCAGGCGCTCGAGGCGGCCTCCTCCATCATGCCCGCCATCGACATGCCCGGCATCTCGATCTCGAACTTCAACGACTACGCCGACGTGATCCGCCGGGCGGGGATCTACGGTCCCCGGGACTACAAATCCATCATCGAAAACCTGATCCACAACTGGAACATCGACGTGATGACGTACCTGAACGAGATCGGCCGGAAGGCCCAGGAGAAGATCATGTCGATCCCGACGCGCCTTGACAAGCTCTCGCAGTACATCGAAACGCGCAGCAAGGCGAAGAGCTTCTCGTTCGACGTGATCCACGGCAGGATACTTGAAATGGCATAGCAACCCCGCACGCACACACCATGGCCATACGCATATTCGTCACCGGCGGCACCTTCGACAAAGAATACAACGAGATCGACGGCAAGCTGTACTTCAAGGACACACACCTCCACGAGATGCTCACGCTCGGGCGCTGCAAGGCGGACGTCGCGATGCGCACGCTCATGATGGTCGATTCCCTCGAAATGACCGACGCGGACCTGGAAATCATCACCAAGCAGTGCCTGAAGACGCCGGAGGACAAGATCGTCATCACGCACGGCACCGACACGATGGAGGTGACCGCACGGGTGCTCGGCGAGAAGGTGAAGGAAAAGACGATCGTGCTCACCGGCGCGATGATCCCGTACAAGTTCGGGAGCTCCGACGGGCTCTTCAACCTGGGCAGCGCGCTGGCGTTCGTCCAGACGCTCCCGCACGGGGTCTACATCGCGATGAACGGGAGGTGCTTCCCCTGCGACAACGTGAGGAAAAACAAGAGGACGGGGGAATTCGAGGAGATCCACAAAGCGGGCGAGCAGGGGTGAAGCGGTTTGCTTCGCTCCGCTCGCGGGTTGCTTCGTGGCGCCTCCGGCGCCACGCAAGGACTAGGCGAGGTGGATGACGAGGATGGGGACCTGCTTGAGGGCGAAGAGCGCGACCAGGGCGAGTATCCACATGACGATCCCCGTGCGCGTGGATTTCACCTCGGCGACGCTGAGGAATGTGGCCGCGATCAGGAGGAAGAAGCTGCTGACGCACCCGTTTTCCATCACGCGGTAGACGAGGCCCGTCGCGGTCGGTTCAAAGCGCCCCAGGACCATGGCGGTGAACATCAGCGACGGGACCCAGAGAAACAGACGTTGCTTGGCTGAGATGAGCATCAGGATTGCTTCGCTCCGCTTCGCAATGACAACGTTAGTAGCGGACGACCTTCAGGCTTGACACCCCCGCATGGAAGCTCAGGAATATCTTCTTCCCCGCGCTGTCGAAATTCGCCGTCCTGTACGTCCCGCCACGGGCATTCGAAAAGCCTTCAAACGATTTTGACGACAGGCCGCTTTCGGAGCTGATCTCGCACCCGGCGGACTCCGGCACCTTCACGACGATCGACGACACCCCCGCCTCGATCCTGACCCTGCTCTCCTCGGCCCGGTCGCCGAGCTTGAGACGGACGTCCGACACCCCGGTCTTGACCCTCACCTGGTCCATGGCGTACGGCGACAGATCGGCGTCGAGCTGCGAAGCCCCGACCTCGATATCCAGCGTCCAGGCGGGCGCGGGGTTGAGGCTCATCTCCACGTTGTTCTTCCCCCCGCCCCCCCACACCGAGTGGGACCCGAGCTTGAAC
>DATJPH010000585.1:0-6488 GCA_035506475.1 Bacteroidota bacterium
TTCATCCCGGCAAGGCTCAGATACTCCCCCCCGTCCGTCACGTAGAGGACCGGGTAGCGTGCCGTGCCGGAAATGTAACCTGCCGGGAGGTACACACGGACCGGGAGCCGCCCTCCGGTCCCGCTCCGTGCAAACGAGAGGGTGTCGAAACTCCCTTCCGGCGCGTCCCCCTTCACCGCCTCCGCGGGAGCCCTGTAGCGGGGCATCCGGATCTCGGAGTTTTCCCCGAACCCTCCGGGTGCCCTGTGCGGGTTGAGGGGATCGGTCATCCAGACGGAATCGACGACAAGTTTGTATTCGACGCGTGCCGCCGGGTCGAGCCTCCATGACCGGTAGAAGAGGTCGGTCCCCGTGAGCCGGCTCAACTCCTCACTCGAAGGTTCCCAATCGTTAATGTCTCCTGCGAAGAACACCCGGCGGGCTTTTCCCCTGTACATGATCGTCAGTGTGGAATCGTCTCCGGGCACCCTTCCCTCCGCCTGCACCTGGCGCACAAGCGAATCGACCGCGCGCGACCGCCCGGCGCTGTCCGGGATCGCCGCAACGCGCGAGACAAATCCTGAGAATTCCCGGTCACCGGGTCCCGCCCCCTGCCGGGGTGACGAGAGGAGAAGCCGGGGGATGATCAGAAGGAGAATCGCGACGGCGGAGCAACAGGCATGCATCGCAGTTCGAGAAATGTAGATCATGCGGTTGGCGGCGGCGGGGATCTAGAGGTGGAACAGGATCGGCAGAAGTATGTACGCCGCGCTCATCCCCGCGATGATGAGACAGAGCATTGAACCGGCGGCCCAGAGGAACATCTTGAGGTCGCCGTCCCGTTCCCCGGACACGCGGAGGGCCTTGCGGAACGTCAGCACCGCTCCGGCGGTGGAAATCAGGGCGATGGATCCGAACGCGGCAAACAGGATGAGATCGAGTTTTGCCATGCTGGAATATAGCAAATCCTTCGTGAAATGGTAGGACCCGTTTGCAGTTCTTCTTTGCAATCTCTACATTTATTGCATCGGTTGCCTTCCGGGGGGACGGGACCCCTTCCCGCACAGGCGCCGGTGACTCTTGGAAAGGTCCGCAATGCCAGACGGGGGGAGGAGGGGTATTCTCGTTGTTGAGGATGACAGGGATCTCCGCCTGCTCTTCGGCCTGATGCTCACCGCGGCGCAGTTTGACGTCTATGAAGCTGCTGACGGCCTGGCCGGGCTCAAGGCGCTGGAGGACAACCCGGGCGCGATCGATCTTGTCCTCACCGACCTCGGGCTGCCGGGACTTGGCGGCGTCGAGCTTATCTCACGGGTCCGTGCCGCGCGCCCCGCGGTGAAGATTATCGGGACGAGCGGCCTGGGATCCAGCAACGTGCGCGAGATGGTGCTCAGGGCCGGGGCGGACGAATTCTTCTCAAAGCCCTTCTCGATGGGTGACGTGATCGAGAAGGTCAAGTCCATGACGCAATGAGATTTGCCACAGAATACCTCTGGTTCGAAACTTCAAAGAAGCGGGAATACATCAATATCACGGGGCAGGTGCGTGACGTCCTCCGGAAGAGCGGCGTCCGGGAAGGGATGGTGCTCGTTTCCGCGATGCACATCACCGCCGGCGTCTACGTCAACGACGCCGAGACAGGCCTCATCCAGGATATCGACGACTGGCTTGAAAAGCTCGCCCCGTACGATGAAGCATACAGGCATCACCGCACCGGCGAGACCAACGGTGACGCCCACCTGAAAAGCCTCCTTGTCCACCACGAAGTGATCGTGCCCGTTACCGGTGGGGAGCTCGATTTCGGCCCCTGGCAGCAGATCTACTACGCCGAGTTCGACGGAAGGCGGCGGAAACGGCTCATCATCAAGGTGATGGGAGAATAACCATAACGTGGAAAATACGATGAAACTGACGAGACTGATCGTTCTGGCCGCGGCCCTCGCCGCCGCCGGGAGCGTTGACGCCGTGGCGCAGACCTACCCGCCGAAGGAACAGGTGCGGCTGACGCTGGACATCGCGAGATTCCGGGGCGCGGACGACAGCACGGCGCTTGTCGAATTCCACTACGCGGTCAACCGGGACGGCCTGACGTTCCAGCGCGACAGCGCGGGATGGTCCGCGGCCGTGGATCTCACGCTGACGGGGAACACAGGAGATTCGGTTGTCTTCGCCGACAGGTGGCTTGCACCCGCGAGGCTCGCCGACACCGCAGATGCCAAGCCGGGGATGAGCCTGGTCGGGTTGTACTCCGTGCAGCTCCGCGCCGGGGAGTACGCGATCAGGATCCTCGGGAAAGACCGGTTCGCCCCGCTCCGGCGCGACAGCATCACACTCCGCCTGCCGGTCCTGCCGCCGGGAAGCGACCGCGTCGTCCTGAGCGACATCGAATTCGCGACGACGATAAAGCCCGGGTCGAAAGAAAGCCCGTTCTACAAGAATACGCTCGATGTGATTCCCAACGTGGGGGGGATGTACAGCGAATCACAGGTCTGCTATTTTTATGTCGAGGCATACAACCTGCTCCTGGGCCAGGACAGGAGCGACATGACCATGCGCGTCTCCGTGCTCGATGCGGTCGGGAAAGAGCTCGTCTCGCGGGAGAGGCAGAAGAAACGGAGCGCCGAATCAGCGGTCCTCATCGACCAGCTGGCCGCCGCCAGGTTCAAGAGCGGGACGTACTCGCTCGTTGTCGCCCTCCTCGACACGGCAAAGAAGACGCTCGCCCAGTCCACGAGGAAGTTCTATGTCTACAACCCGTCGCTCGGCGTGGATTCCACGCTCCTGTCCCTCGGCTCGTCCCTCCCGATGGCGGTCTACAGCACAATGGAGGAGCAGGAGCTTGACCGCGACTTCAAGTGGTCCCGGTACGAGATCTCCGAAGCCGAGCAGGCACAGTACAAGCAGCTGAACGGCCTTGACGTCAAACGAAAATTCCTCTCGGACGTCTGGCGTCACCGTCCCCCCGGGGCCCGGGAGGTGTACATGGCCCGGGTCGCGCATGCAAACGAGGCCTTCGGCATGCTCGGGCGCGAGGGGTACCGGACGGACAGGGGGCGCGTGTACATCGTGTACGGCCCCCCGGACGACGTCGAGCGGCACCCGAACGAATCGGACACGAAGCCGTACGAGATCTGGACGTACAACAACATCCAGGGGGGCGTGGAATTCGATTTCCTCCAGAGGATCCAGGGTGCTGACTACGAGCTTGTCAACTCCACGCACCGCAACGAGCTTCACGACGCAAACTGGATGCAGTACGCACAGCAGGCCAATTGAACCGGACCGCACGCGGCAGGTTCTTCTGATGCAGTGGCGCACGCTGAAAAGCCTGGTTGAGTATCTGCTGTTTCTTCCGGTCAACCGGATCGCGCGCGGGCTCTCCTACCGGGGCGCGGGGAGGCTCGGCTCTGCGCTCGGGGGGTTCGTCTGGCGGTGCGGGGGGTACCGCAGGGGGATCAGCCTCGACAACCTCTCCCAGGCGTTCCCCGGGAAAACCAGGGGAGAGATCACGGCGATCGCCCGGGGCGCCTACCGCGGGTACGGGCGCGCGTTGATGGAAATGCTCTGGTCGGGCGGCGCGGGGGAAGAAGAGCTTCGCCGCACGATGACGCTTGAAAACCCGGACGTGCCGCTGGCCGCCCTGGGGCGGGGTAAAGGCCTGATACTCCTCTCCGGCCACTTCGGGGCGTGGGAGTTCATCGTGACGGCAATGAGCCTCCGCCTGGGCCGCCCCGTGATCGCCATTGCGCAGCCGCAGCGGAACCGGTACATCGACGCGGTCATCACGAAAAACAGGAACAGGTTCGGGAGCGGGACCGTCACGATGCATCAGTCGGTCCGCGAGGTGATGCAGCTGCTCCGCGCCGGGAAAATCGTCGGGATGCTCGGCGACCAGAGCGGACCGAAGGAATCCCTGTTCGTCGAATTTTTCGGGCGCCCCGCCGCCACGCACAGGGGGGCGGCGGCGTTCAGCCTGAAATATGATGCGCCCATCGTGATGTTCTTTTTCATCCGTCAGCCTGACGGGACGTACAGGGCGGTATATGAGGAGGTCGACAGGAGCGGACTGACGGGAACATCGGAGGAAAATATCGTCGAGCTCACCCGCCGTCACACGGCGATACTCGAGCGCTACATCCGGAGCTATCCCGATCACTGGCTCTGGATGCACAAGAGGTGGAAGCACACCGCATTCTATGAATCCCGCGCCCGGAACGCGCAATGACCGCTCTCCGTTCGATCCTCGTTGTCCAGACCGCATTCGCCGGGGACCTGGTCCTCACGCTCCCGCTCATCCAGCTCATCCACGAGAGGTATCCTGAGACGGCGATCACGGTCCTGACGGTGCCTGCCGCCGGAGAGCTCCTTGCCAACCATCCCGCCGTCACCCGCGTCATCGTCTACGACAAGCGGGGGGCACAGAAGGGCCCCGCGGGACTCCTCCGCATGGCGGCGCTCCTGCGGCTCTCCGCCTTCGACGCGGCCGTGATCCCGCACAGGTCGCTCCGCAGCGCGCTCGTCTGCCGCTTGGCCCGGATTCCGGTCAGGATCGGGTTCGATATCAGCGCCGGGAGTTTTCTCCTGACGCACAGGGAGCCTTACGTGGTCACCGACAGTGAACCGATGCGGGACCTGGCGCTCGCCGTTCCCCTGGGCATCCCGTCTCCCCGGCCCCGGTATCCGCGGCTGTATCCCTCCGATGCGGACCGGCTCTCCGTGGACGCATTCATTCGGAGCTCCTTCGGCAGGGACGCGGTCCTTCACACACCCCCGTGCATCGCCGTGGCTCCCGGCTCGGTCTGGAACACCAAGCGGTGGCCCGAAAGAAGGTTCTCCGAACTTGTCAGGTCACTCCTGACTGAGGGCTGGAACGTCGTTCTCGTCGGCGGCGCGGCCGACAGGGATCTCTGCGCGCGCGTGCGGGGGCCGGAGCGGGATCAGCGTGTGGCGGACGCTTCCGGGAGGTTCTCGCTGCTGGAATCGGCCGAGCTTATCGGGCGATGTCAGGCTCTTGTCAGCAACGACAGTGCCCCGGTCCACCTGGCCGTTGCGATGCGCGTTCCCGTCGTGGCGATTTTCGGACCGACACTCCCGTCGTTCGGGTTCGCGCCGACGGGGCCCCGGGACAGGGTTGTGGAAACCGCGGGCCTCCGGTGTCGTCCCTGCTCTGTTCACGGAAGCGCCAGGTGCCCGACCGGGACGTTTGACTGCATGGGCCAGATATCCTCCGTACGGGTCACGAACGAAGTCCTTTCACTTGCCGGACACAGGGGAGACAACTAAGTGGCGCTAAGGCTGAGCGTTGACATCAGCGACCCGGCGGACCGGGTCGTGATCCTCGGGGCGGAAGTGATACAGGCGGGGGGCGTCGTCGTCTATCCCACGGACACGCTCTACGGGATGGGGGCGAACGCCTGGAACGACGCGGCGGTCAATCGGGTGCAGGCGATCAAGAAGCGGGGGGAGGATAAGCCGGTGCTCGTCCTTGTCCACACGCCCGGCGCCGCCCTGGCACTGACGGATGAGATCACCGAGGCGGGGAGGGCGCTGATGGAATCCTTCTGGCCGGGGCCGCTCACGCTCCTGTTCCGGTGCGGCACACATGTCCCCTCCTCCGTGACGCGGGGATCGGGGAGGATCGGCGTCCGCGTGCCGTCAAACAGGCTCTGCATCAGGCTCTGCGAACTGAGCGGTTGTCCGCTCATCTCCACGAGCGCGAACATTACCGGCGAGCCGGTCCCGGGGACACTGGAGGAGATCGAGCGGGTCCTCGGCCCGGGGGTTGATCTCTTCATCGACGGGGGAGTCCTTCCCCCGACGCTCCCCTCGACGATCGTCGACGTCGCAGGCCCCGTGCCGCGCATGGTCCGCGAAGGGGTGATCCCGTTCGCCAGGATTCAACACATCGTCCCAACACTAACCCGGTGAGATGCTTATGTGCAGGAGACTGTTCCCGTTTGTGCTCTCACTCCTCTTCCCGTTTCTCGTACGCGCCCAGGTCGAGCCCGGCGACGTTCGCCAGGCGCTCCGTGACCTTTCCCATGACGGCGTCCTGATGGATTTATCGGCGCACCCCGACGACGAAGACGGGGCGACGCTTGCGTACTACAGGATGAAGCTGGGCGTCCGGACCTACTCGGTCCTCTTCACAAGGGGGGAGGGGGGACAGAACGAAAAAGGGCCGGAGCTCTACGAGGACCTCGGGGTCCTCCGCTCCGAGGAGACGCGTGAGGCGGGGCGCGTGCTCGGCGCCGAGGTCCGGTTTCTCAATTTCCTTGACTTCGGGTTTTCGAAGACCGCCACCGAGACGTTTCAGAAGTGGGGAGGGGAGCGGGAGGCCCTGCGCAGGCTCGTGTACGTCATCCGGAAATACAGGCCGGATGTCCTTTTCACGAACCACAACACGATAGACGGACACGGCAACCACCAGGCCGTCGCCATCACTGCGGTCGCGGCGTTCGATGCCGCCGCCGACTCGACATTTTTCCCGGAACAGCTCCGCGAGGAGG
>DATJPH010000586.1:0-4239 GCA_035506475.1 Bacteroidota bacterium
GCACAGTCCGGCTCAACAAAGCAAAGGGGAAACGGGCGAACTGAAACCTGCATGCCACTACCTCCTCCCCCCCTCCCGCACCCAGGGCCGCCGGACCCCCGCCCGGCCGGCATCTCCAGGTGGCGGATCTTCTCCTGGACACTCTTCGATTTCGGCCAGACAGCCTTCTCCGTCATTGTCATTACCGTCGTCTACTCCCGCTATTTCACACACCACGTGGCCGGAGGACAGCGCTGGCTCTGGGGGGCGGCGGTCTCCCTCTCGATGGTGTGCGCGGCCGCCCTTTCACCCCCCCTGGGCGCCGTGGCCGACTACTCACGCAACAGGAAGGGATTCCTGCTCCTGTTTGCGCTGACATGCGTCGTGGCGACATCCCTCCTGTTTTTCGTCCGCGAGGGGATGGTCTTTGCCGGGTTCGCACTCTTTGTCGTCGCCAACATCGGGTTCGAGGGGGGGCTCGTCTTCTACGATGCATTTCTCCCCGGGATCACGGCAAAGTCCTCGTACGGCCGCGTCTCGGGGTACGGGTTTGCCATGGGCTATCTCGGAGCCCTCGCTGTGCTCCTGATCGTCCGCCTCATGCTCCCCGATTCGGCCGACCCCGCCTATCTGTTCTACGTGAGGCTGTCGTTCGTCGTCGCCGGGGCGTTCTTTCTCTTCTTTTCCCTCCCCCTCTTCCTGTTTGTGCGCGAACCGGCGGTGTCCGGGGAGCGGCCCCCCTCGCTCATCCGCGCAGGGATGGCGCGCTCGAGCCGGACGTTCCGGTCCCTGTTTATCAATAAGGAATTCCCGTCGATCTCCCGTTTTCTCGTCGCATTCTTCATCTACAACGACGGGATACTCACCGTCATCGCGTTCGCCGCAATATTCGCCGAGCAGTCGCTCAGCATGAGCGACGAAGCGATCATCGCGTTCTTTGCGATCGTCCAGACAAGCGCGGTCGCCGGTTCCCTGGTCTTCGGCATCGTCACTGACAGGATCGGCCCGAAAAAGACGATCACCATGACGCTCGTCCTCTGGACGGGGATCGCCGTCGCGTCCTATTTCGTCAGCAGCGTGTCGTTCTTCTACGTCGTCGCGTTCGCCGCGGGCATCGCGATCGGGTCGTCGCAATCCGCCAGCCGGAGCCTCATGGCACTCCTCACGCCGAGAGAGCGGGAAGCCGAGTTCTTCGGGTTCTATGACGGCCTCTGCGGAAAGGCATCCGCGGTGATCGGACCGGTGGTCTACGGCGTCGTTGCAGACCTGACGAACCAGCGGATCGCGGCGCTCGTCATCTCCGTTTTCTTCATCACCGGCCTCACCATCCTCCAGGGGGTAGAAGAACCGGTGCGCCAGCCCTCGAAGGCATAGCGCACGGTTTACTTTTCGCGGCGGGCTTCGTACATTACAAGATTGATGCACGACACCTGACTCCATGACATCGTATTTCATTTCCGACGTGCACCTCGGCCTGGGGTCGCGCGAGGAAGAGAAGGCCAAGGAGAACCGCCTCCTCCACTTCCTGCGGCACGCAATGCCCGATACCGAAGCGCTCTTCATTGTCGGGGACCTCTTCGATTTCTGGTTCGATTACCGCACCGTGATCCCGCGCGGGTTCCACAGGACCCTTGCCGCACTCCAGGATTTCACCGACGCCGGGAAGACCATTCACTACCTCGTGGGGAACCACGATTGCTGGATGGGCGATTTTTTTGAAACGGAGATCGGCGCGACGCTTCACCGGGAGCCGTTCTGGATCACGATGCAGTCGAAACGGATCCACGTCCACCATGGCGACGGGCTTGCCGAAAACGATCTCGGGTACCGGCTCATAAGGCCGGTCCTCCGGAACCCTGCCGCCGTCGTGCTCTACAGGTGGCTCCATCCGGACATCGGGGTCCGGATTGCTCACGGGACTTCCCGGTCGAGCCGGGCATACACGACGACCAAGCACTACGGCGAAGAGAAAGGGATGGTCCGCTACGCGGAGCAGATGATACGGGAGGGTGCCGATGTCGTGGTCATGGGGCACCACCACAAGCCGGCCGCCATGCAGCTCGGCACCGGGATGTACGTCAACCTTGGAGACTGGATCACGTACAACACGTACGGCGAGCTCTCCGGGGGGACGATCACACTGAAGACGTGGAATGGAACGCAGGAGGAGCGACATGTCTGAGGAAACCGGCGATAACCAGAAGCAGGAGCCCGGGGAGCAGCCGAAAGATCCGAAATACGCCCCGGCGGAGATGGACCGCTACTTCAATGACCCTGAATTCCGGAGGAAGCGCTCGCGGCGGAATCTCTGGCAGAGGTTTTCGACAAAGACAAAGATCCTTCTCGGCGCACTCGCTCTGTTTCTCCTGATCGGGATCGTCTACTGGAACTACCTTGTGTCCGGGCTTCCCTCCCTCGAGCGGATCGAAAACCCGAAGCCTGAGCTTGCGACCAAGGTCTATTCGTCGGACGGCGAAGTCCTTGATCAGTTCTTCATCAAGAACAGATCCCATCTCGCCCTTGCCGATATCCCGAAGACCGTCGTGGACGCCCTCATTGCGACCGAAGACAAGGATTTTTACAGTCACTGGGGGGTCGATCTCGTCCGGTTCGGCAAAGCGATGGTGAAGAACATTTTTGCCCTCCGGCTGAAGGAAGGGGCAAGCACAATCACGCAGCAGCTTGCCAGGAACCTCTATCTCGGGCACAGCGACAGGAACGTCTTTGACGGGGTCACGCGCAAGATCCGCGAGTTCATGACCTCCGTGCAGCTCGAACAGACATTCACGAAAGACGAGATCCTCGAGTTTTACCTCAATGTCGTGTACTTTGGCCGCGGCTCGTACGGCGTGGCATCGGCGTCACAGGCGTATTTCGGGAAACCTCCGGCGGACCTGACGCTGGGCGAAGTCGCCACGCTTATCGCTGTCCTGAAGGGTCCGGGATACTACGATCCCACGGGGAAGCACCCCGAGCGGGTGCTCAACAGGAGGAACACGGTACTCTCGCAGATGCTGAAGTACAACTATATTACCGAACAACAGGCGGAACAGGCGAGAGCGGAGGTCATCCAGGTCAAGGCGGCGGATGAATTCGCGGCGGCGGGCATCGCGCCGCATTTCGTCGAGTCGATCCGCCAGCAGCTTATGCAGAAGGCGGAAAAATACGGATTCGATATCTACCGGGACGGGATACAGGTGTACACAACGCTCGACAGCCGCATGCAGAGGCACGCCAACCGCGCCGTCGAAGAGCACCTGGCAATCTACCAGAAAGAGTTCGACAAGGAGTGGGACTGGACGACGAGTCCCGAGGTCCAGGCCCGGGTCATCGAACAGGCGATTAAGACGTCTCCCCAGTACAGGAGGGCCGCAACGGCGGCGGGACGCGACAGCGTCTACGCCGCACTCCCCGGCAACCGTGCGTGGGCAGATTCCATGAAACACATCGCCCAGTCCATCGAGACGGGATTCGTGGCGCTGGACGCCCGGACCGGAGCGATTCTGGCGATGGTGGGGGGTGCGAACTTCAGAAATTTCAAATACGGCCTCAACCACGTTACGCAGATCCGGCGGCAGGTCGGCTCCGCATTCAAGCCGTTTGTTTACACCGTCGCCATGGACAACGGGTACGCTCCGAGCTACGAACTCCTGAACCAGCCGGTGACGGTGATGATGGCGGACGGGAAGCGGTGGACCCCGGCGAACTCGGACGGACAGTTCGGCGGCAAGAGCACGATCCGTGAAGCGATAAAACACTCCATCAACCTCGTGGCCGTGCGAGCCATCATGCAGATCGCGCCGGTCAGCCAGGTGATCGAATACGCCAAGCGGATGGGTATCACCTCTCCCCTTCCTCCCTATGAGTCCCTTGCCCTCGGGGCCGGGGAAGTCTCGCCGCTCGAGATGGCCGGCGCGTTCAGTGTCTTTGCCAACCATGGCATCTACGTATCGCCGTACGCCATTGTCAGGATTGAAGACAAGGACGGCAATGTCATCGAGGAGAGCACTCCCATGCGGCGGGAGGTCTTCAGCGATCAGACCGCGTTTATCATGACATCCATGCTCGAGGGGGTCGTCAACGGCGGCACGGGGAGCCATGTCAGGGATTTTTTCCAGCTCCCGGCGGCCGGAAAAACGGGGACGACGACCGAATTCGCCGACGCATGGTTCGTGGGGTACACGCCGCAGATCGCCGCTTCCGTGTGGGTCGGGTTCGACAACAAGAGCGTGCACTTCAAGACCTGGGACGGGCAGGGGG
>DATJPH010000587.1:0-2504 GCA_035506475.1 Bacteroidota bacterium
CCGATGTCACGTCCGGGCACACGCTCCGGGTCACATTCGCGATCAACAGGTACACGCACCTGACGTCGGTGTCCCCGTCGGGAGCCGGGAGCGTCACGCGGAGTCCTGATACGGTCAATTACCCGTACGGAAGCACGGTCACGCTCACGCCCGTGCCCGTGCGCAACTATCATTTCACGGGGTGGAGCGGGGACGCCTCCGGAGCCGCCAACCCCCTGACGCTTACCATGGACACCAACAAGTCGGTCGTCGCCAACATACCGATCGACACGCCCCAGGTCTTCGTCATCAGCCAGGTGAGCGAGGCGGCCCTTCGCCAGGCGATCCTTGCCGCCAACGCCAATCCGGGCGCCGACACGATCAGGTTCACGGGCTCGGGGATGGTCAGCCTGACGGGCGCGCTTCCCGCCGCCTCCGACCAGGTCGTCCTCGACGGGACCGGACAGCCGAACTACGCCGGGACGCCGCTGGTGGGCTTGACGCTTCTGAACGGGTCCCCGGCCAACAGGCAGGTGGGCCTTTCGCTCCTCGGGGGATTCAGCACCGTGCGCGGGTTCGCCATCACGGGGTTCAGCGGGTCGGGGATCTACATCCGCGGCGACAGCAACATCGTGGCCGGCAACGTGATCGAGTTCAATCACGCGCATGGGATCCTCATCGAAGACGGTAACGGTAACACGGTCGGGGGGACGCTCCCCGGATCGGCCAACAGGATAGACCACAACGACAGCGCCGGGGTCGCGGTGCGTCAGGCTTCTGCCCCCTTCCCCGCATCGGGGAACGCGGTTCTCGGGAATGCGATATACCTGAACGGGACGCTCGGCATCGACCTCTCCTCCGACGGTGTCACGGCCAACCACTATCAGCCGGGCCCCTCCAGGATCGTCCAGAGGCCCCAGACCCCCCCCGGGGTCAACTACCTGCAGAACTATCCCTCCCTCGCCTACGCATCCACCGGCGGCGCCGGGCAGGCGACGGTCGAAGGATCGCTCCTGGCCTGGCCGCACACCTCATTCCGGGTCGAGGTCTTCGTCAGTGACAGCCCGAATACTTCCGGCTACGGGGAAGGGAAGACGCTCCTTGCGTCCCAGGTCGTCACGACGAACGACACGGGCTACTATTATTTCGCCTTTCCGTCAAATGTCCCGCTGACGTTCGGCCAGTTCGTTTCTGCGACCGCAACGGACTATGCGGGGAACACGTCGGAATTTTCCGGCTGGCTCCCCGTGGGGGTGAAGACAAAGTACTACGGCGACCACTACGTTCTCAACACGACGCTCTCCGGCATCCCGCTCCACTGGGCCGACGGCAGGTCTTCATTCACGCTGAGCACGGGTATCCCGGCCGGCGATACCGCCGCGATCGATGCCTCATTTGCAACGTGGAGCCGGGTCCCTCCCCTGGTCTACACGGGGGCGGGGACAACGGGATCAACGCAATGGGGCGGAAATCCGGACGGCATCAATAACCTCGTGTGGGTCACGGGGAACTGGACGGGCATTACGGGGTCGGACACGAGCGTCATCGCCGTCACGCGCGTAAGGTATAACGCGCTCAACGGAGAGCTGACCGACGCCGACATTGCCTTCAACGCGCAGTCGTTCCATTTCGGCGATGCGACCTCCACCGCGGACACGTCGCTCAAGGACATGCAGGATGTCGCGACGCACGAGATCGGGCATTTCGGCGGGCTGGCGGATATCTACGATCCGGGATACCCGCAGTACGTGCCCACGATGGGCGCCGCGAACGACACGGTGACGATGTACGGGCTCATCAAAAATCTCGAAACGAGCAAGCGCTCGCTGCACACCCCCGATACTGCGGCCATCAACTACGTGTACAGTCATGTTCCGCAGAGCCATGTCGATCTTGTCCTGCTCTTCGACGGCTCGGCTTCCTTCGACTCCTCGTACGGCGCATTCAACCCCTCAAAGAACAGTGCAACCGAGCTTATCCGGAAGATGAGAGGGGGGGACCGGATCGGGGTCGTCCAGCTCCCAGGCACGATCGTCTTCCCGCTCCAGACGATAACGGACACGACGATCCAGACTGCGGCCGTCAACGCGATCAACGGTCTTACGCGGGGCGGATCGAGCGCAATCGGTGCGGGGCTCCAGGCGGCGCAGAGCCAGCTGACCGGCGCTCCCCCGCTTGCGACAAATGCGAAGGCGATGATACTCTTCAGCGCCGGCGAGGAGACGGGATCTCCGGCCGCCCTGAGCGTGGTGCCGTCACTCCGGTCGACGGGGACGCACGTCTACACGCTCGGCTTTGCAAACAGTCCGGGGCAGGACCTCGACAGCCGGATCGCCGATACGACGAAAGGGGGGTATTACCTTGCCGCCGATACGACGATAAGCCTCGTCGTGAAACAGATCTGGAACTCCATCGCCGGTCTCCAGCTCATAGGAGACTCCACGCTCTTCTCGCAGGGGGTCAACTACCAGGGGGGAGTCAACTGGCAGGGAGGCGTCAACTGGCAGGGCGGGGTCAACTACCAG
>DATJPH010000588.1:0-4989 GCA_035506475.1 Bacteroidota bacterium
TTCTACCGGCTCCAGGCCGGATCGTTCGTGGAGGCGCGCAGGCTTCTGCTGCTGCGATAAGGCCATTTGTCCCCCCGTGTGGGGACGGGAAGTCCTTATCGACGAGTTCCATCGAGATATATCAGCAAATGCCTTAAGGACGGAAGGCCTTTACGGACGTGAAGAAGATGATGGCGTTGAAACAAGCGTCAATCGGTGATGACGACGGATGCGTTCAGGCTGTCGAATGAGACGCTGCTCTCAAGGAAGAGCATCCTGAGGAGGTCCCGGTAGAACCCGTAGAGGGGGAGGCTCGCGGCGATTTCCGAGCGGAGTGTATCTCTCTGGTGCTTGAATGACCTGTGGGAGGGACCGGCCATGTGGTCGAGCTCCAGGTAGTAATTTGCCAGCGGCTGGACCTGGATTTCCAGGAGCTGGTTCTTCCACCGTACGACGCTCTTCAGCGCTTTCCACCCCGTCCTCTTGAGCTGTGACTCATCGCACGTCAGGTAGTCCTTGGTCTCCACGAATTCAAGGAAAGGAGCATCGGGAGCCGGCCCGTTCGGTTCCCCCTGCGGCGCCACGCCGGAGATGGCCTGTGCGCATTCGCCCGAGGTCAGCCCCTCGAGGAGCCTGTGGACCCGCAGGCAGGCCGCGTCGTCGTCACAGACGATCTTCACCCCGAAAATATCCTTGATGTACTTGCTGTACTTGTGCAGATGCTTGTCCCGCTCGACGATCCGGTCCAGCCCGAACATTTCGTCCGTGACCTTGTTCCAGAGCTCCTCTTCCGCCTTCACGCGGCTGGTGATCCTGTTCACCCCGCTCGTGGTCTTGCCCAGGGGGATGTATTCCACGAAGTTCGCGGAGAGCTCGAGGGGGGTCCACTCTTCGTTTGTCCGGTAACGGAATTTCCCGAGCATCTGGTTGCCGAGGTCGAGGTCGGTATGTGAGAAGAGCGTCTCCCGCGTGATACGTTCCCTGATCAGGAACGGGTGCTTTTCCCCGCCGGGGAGGACGCCGAAGACGTTGCTGTGGAGCTCGTACCCTCCGTCAAGGAGCCTGGTGCCGAGCACGTGCGCCATGACATGGAGGTGGCGCTCTCCGTTGAGTATGCTCTGCCGGAACGACTCCCTCACACTGTTCATGAACGCCCTGGAGAGCTCGATCCTGACGTGGAGGCCGGGCCGTGATTCCTGCTCCGCCTTCTTCTCCGCAAGGTAGGAGATGAACTTGTGCAGCACGGGATCCTGCACGGCCATGTACAGGGGGGACCCGGCCGGGTGGAGGTGCGCGAACGGCTCCATCAGTGCTCACCCGCCGCCGCGTTGCGCCTGAGGAGCGCCTGGACGGTGTCGATCCGCTCGCGGATCGACGGGTCTCCCGGCCGGAGCTTCGACAGGTTGCCGAGCAGATCGAGCTCGGCGGCGTACTCCTTCCCGAGCTCGTAAAGCTGGAGCATCTGGCCGTAGATGTAGGGATTGGAGGGAGCGCCGGCGGCGGTCTCGGCCCTGAACTCCTGCTCCAGGTGCGCAACGAGCTCCCGGAACATCGCGGTGCGTCCCTGGTGGTAGTAGAGGATCGCAAAATCGTACCCTTCTTCGAACACCATCGGGACGCTCTGCCACGGCATGACCTTTTCCATCCTCGTGAGAACATCGCCGCATTTGCCTGTATCCCGGAGGACGTTCGCATCGTACAGTGCGAGCGCGCGGAACGAGGTGCGGAACCCGCTGACCATCCGCGCCTCATTCTCGTCGAGGACGATGCTGGTATCAGAGGTGGTGCGGAACTTGTACCCGTACTGCGGCGTGCGGGAAAACCCTCCGGGTTCGTCGAACAGGTTCGCCCTGAGGACCGCCGGATCGATTCCCATGTCGACGTGCGCCGCCTTGAACGGGACGAGTTTCCAGGCGAGCCCGCAGAAGCGGAGGTACTCGTCGAGCCCGATCCTGCTGTCCGGCGAGCAGGTGATCGCAAAATAGACCGGCCTCTGCCACCTGTTCGTCTGGATGATGTGCATGACCATGTAGTCCTGCACCCGTATGGCCTTCGTCCGCCCGTACTGCAGCGTGTTCTTCATTGTAAACTGTATCGCTCCCCCTGTGCCGCCTGCAGAGTCCCCTCCGGAGCCCATCGCGTCACGGTTGAAGGGGGCCGAGTCGGCGGGGATCTCTCCGGGGGGCACTCCCGCGGGAACGGGAATGGTGACCGTCTGGGGCTCCCACGGAATAAGCCCCTCCATCCCTGCGATCCGCCTGTCGGGAATGCTTATCGGGACCGCCTTCGCCTCGGGGTAGTACGGCCGGTCTTTCATCTCCTGAATGTACCAGGGGGTGTTGATCAGGCTCAGGTTCACAACCCGGACATCCCGCCTGACTCCCTCCACGTCCTGCATGAACCAGAGGGGGAACGTGTCGTTGTCCCCGTTCGTAAAGAGTATGCCGTCCTGCCCGCAGGTCTGGAGCATGTTGTATGCGTACTCCCAGGCCAGCCAGTTCTTCGACCGGTCGTGCGAGGCGAAATTTGTCAGTGCCATTCTTCCGGGGATAAACATCGCGCCAAGGAGCAGGACCGCCCCGCCCGCGGCGGCGGCGCGGCGGGGCTCCCGGGCGGTACGGGAGACGATCCCGGCGAGCCCGCTGATGCCGATCGCGATCCACACGGCGAATATAAAATACGCTCCCGCGTAGAAATAGTCCCGTTCACGCGGCTGGGGTTCCTGCTGGTTCTGGTAGAACGCGATGAGGTACCCCATGATGACGAACAGGAGCGCGAACGATGTCGCCATGCGCCAGTCCTTCCGGAACTGCCAGTAGAGTCCGAAGAGGCCGACGAAAAGCGGGATGCCGAAGAGCTGTCCCCAGGCGGGCTCCGCATCCTGGTCCCGCGAATCCCGCCCCGCGAAATTGAAGAGCACGTACCTGTTGAACATATGCTGCATCTGGTACCGCCGGAAGAAATCGAAATCGCTTGTATACTGCGTCCATGTCTTCTGCCTGTCCGCCTCCGGCGTCCAGCGCCGTTCGAACAGGGGAAATTCCCCGTATTGCTCACGGTTCAGGTAGGTGAGCAGGGCGGAAAAGTTCTTCGGGTCGTTCTCGTTCATCGGCGGATGGACGTTCGCGCGCGTGACGATCATCGTGTACGTGGAGAAGCCGAGAATGACGAACAGGAGCCCGAGCGAGGAGAGGTGGACGAGCGTCATGGACTTCTTCCCCGACAGGTACGCCGCGTATCCCAGGCAGCCGATCACGAGGGCGAAGAGCCCGACGCCGAGGCTGCTGTCGTTCCCCGCCAGGCGGTGGATGAGGCTCGGGAGGAGCTTGATCGTGCCGGGGTAGACGATGAACAGGGCCGCTCCGGAGACAAGGAGCGGCACGTACAGGGAGTCTTTCCGGAAAATCCGTTTCCAGAAGAGCGCCATGAACGCAAGGCTGATCGCGCCCATGACGAGGGCGAACTTCCTGTCGAAAGCGTAGAAATCCTCCGGCGCCGGAACCTGGCGGGATGTCATGGCGTTCCACCAGAAGAACGCGACGGCGAGGAGCAACCCCGCGTGCAGAAGGAAGATCACCCCTGTTTTGCGGCACGCCTCGTCGCTCGTGATGGAGCGCCGGAAGACGACGACCATCACGACCGTAAATATCGTGGGGACGCTCATCAGATGTACGCCGGCAGAGAGCCCCACGAGGTAGGCGATGAGGAGAAGGTACCTGCCGCTGCCGGGAGTGTCGTATCGCTCATACCAGACAAGCAGCAGCCAGATCATTGCCGAGAACAGGAGCGTCGACGCCGCGAAATAGTTCGATTCGACCCCGTTGAACCAGAACGTGTCGCAGAAGGAGAGCGCGAGCGCGCCGATCGCGGCCGCGCCGGCCGTCGCCCATGCCCCGGAGAGACTCTCCGGCTCATTCCCCCTGGTGTTCCGGATCAGCCTGACCGCAATGAGATACAGGAACAGGACGCTGCAGGCGCTCGCAAGGACGGAGACCGCGTTCATTCTGAATCCCGGGTCGCCCGGCATCGGCAGGAGGTAGAAGAACCTGCCGACAAGGGAGAAGAGCGGCCCCCCCGGCGGGTGGGGGACCTGCAGCATGTACGCAGCGGCCGAAAGCTCACCCGGGTCCCAGAACGAGACGGTCGGCTGGGCGGTCACGAAGAACTGGACTGCGGAGATCGCGAAGACGGCACCGGCGACGCACCGGTGAAGGAACCTGTGGCTCATTGCTTCCCCTGCAAAGTGGACGGGCGCGGTATCTGATTGTACCATAATGGCCGTGGAAAAGCAACGAGTCCCGCGCGGCGTCCCCTGCATTTCCCTTGAACTTGCATCGGGAGTTCGCGTACTTGGTCTATGATACCAAACGGCTCTACACGCAAAGTCTCCCTTGTCGGAACGGGGCTCGTCGGTTCATCGTTCGCCTATGCCCTGATGATCCGCGGGCTTGCCTCCGAACTCGTCCTGATCGACGCCAACGGGGAGAAGGCCGCCGGCGAGACGATGGACTTCAACCACGGCCTCTCATTCACGCGGCCGATGAAGATCACGGCGGGCGGTTTTTCCGATTGCGCGGGTTCCCACGTCGTGGTGATCGCGGCCGGCGCCTCGCAGAAACCCGGTGAGTCGCGGCTTGACCTCCTTTCGCGCAACGCCGCGATATTCAGGCAGATCGTTCCCGAGGTTGTCCGTTACAATCCCGACGGCATCATACTCATTGCCACAAACCCGGTCGATATCCTGACGTATGTCTCCGTGGGGGTCTCGGGCCTTCCGCCGGGACGGATCATCGGCTCCGGGACAATCCTCGACACCTCACGGTTCAGGTTCCTCCTGGGACAGTACTACGGCGTCGATGCGCGGAGCGTCCACGCGTACATCATCGGGGAACACGGGGACAGCGAGATCCCGGTCTGGAGCAGTGCCAGCATCGGGGGGGTGCGCCTCCAGGAGTTCGCCCCGCTGAAGAACAGGGAGTACGTCCAGTCCGACATGGACGCGCTCTTCGC
>DATJPH010000589.1:0-6484 GCA_035506475.1 Bacteroidota bacterium
AATCCCGAGAAGGCGGCGGCCTTTCCCCCCGTCGACATCAGCGCGCTCACCGTCGTCGGTGCGCCTTCATACACGTCCGGGACCCACATGTGGAACGGGACGGCGCCGACCTTGAACATGAGCCCGATCGCCAGGAGCGCCAGGCCGGCCAGCAGTATCCGCGGCTCCTGGAGCCCGCCGGTCGGAGAGGGAAAACCGGAGAGACTCGTCGACCCGGTCGCGCCGAACACAAGAGCGATGCCGTAGAGAAGGAACCCGGTGGAGAAGGCCCCGAGGAGGAAGTACTTCAGCGCCGCTTCGTTGCTGGTGATCCTCCCCCGTGCAAACCCGGCAAGCACGTAGAAGGAGAGCGACATAAGTTCGAGCCCGAGGAAGAACGTGATGAGATCCCCGGCAGATGCCATCAGGATCATCCCCGCCACGGCGAAGAGCACAAGCGCGTAGTACTCCCCTTCCGGGCCTGATGCCTCCCGGGGGTGGGACATCGAAAGGAGTACGGTGATCAGACCGGAGACACAGAAGACGAGCGTGAAATAGGTGGGCGTCCCCCCCGGGGTGAGCATCCCGGAAAACGTCTGCACGGACGGGGCGCCGGGCCCTTCGGCGAGCGCGCAGGCCGCCGCGCCGGCAAGGCCGGCAAGGGCGATGAACGGACTGAGCCGCCTCCCGGAGGCGACGAGCGCGTCGAGGAGCACGACGAGGAGCGCACCCGATGCGACGCACAGGAGCGGCGCCATGCGCGGGAGTTCCAGGAGCGACGTGTTGTTCATCGCCGGCCCTCCCGTTCGGGGACGGGGAGGTGATCTTCAGGCGCGCCCGCGTACGATCCCCTGCGCGTCTCCTCGATTCTCTGTATGAGGGCCTTCGTCGAGGCGGCGCTCTTTCCCAGGAACGTCCCGGGGTAGACGCCGATCCAGACGATGAACAACAGGACGGGAACAAGGACGGCGATCTCCCTGCCGTTCAGGTCGGGGAGGTTCTGGTTTTCCGGCCGTTCATTCTTCCCGAAGAATACACGCTGGTAGCTCCAGAGGAGATAGACGGCCGCCAGTATCACCCCCGAGGAGGCGATGACGGCGAACCACGGGCTTCCGAGGAACGGGGAGCGGAACGATCCGAGGAGGATGAGAAACTCCCCGACAAATCCGTTCAGCCCGGGGAGACCGACCGACGAGAGCATCACGATCATGAAGAACGCCGCGTACACGGGCATCGGCTTTGCCAGTCCGCCGAAGTCCTTGATGAGCCGCGTGTGGCGCCTGTCGTAGATCATTCCCACAAGAAGAAACAGGGCGCCGGTGGAGAGGCCGTGGTTGACCATCTGTATGACGCTCCCCTGCATCCCCTCCTCGGTGAGGGCGAATATCCCCAGGACGACGAACCCGAGGTGCGACACGGACGAATAGGCGACAAGTTTCTTGATGTCGGGCTGGACCATTGAGACAAGTGCGCCGTAGATGATGCCGACGATCCCCAGTCCGGCGATGTACGGCAGGAACCGGAACGTGGCGAAGGGGAACAGGGGGAGGCAGAACCGTATCAACCCGTATGTCCCCATCTTCAGGAGGACGCCGGCCAGGATGACGCTCCCCGCCGTCGGGGCCTGGACGTGCGCGTCGGGAAGCCAGGTATGGAGCGGGAATATCGGCACCTTGATCGCGAAGCTGAACGTGAAGGCGAGGAACATCCATGTCTGAATGCCCATCGGGATGCCGGGAGCAATCGCGTAGAGCCTGAGCAGATCGGTCGTGAACGCCCCTCCGGGGAGCGAACCGGCGTACACGGCGAGCCAGATGATCGCCACGAGCATCAGCAGGCTTCCGGCCATCGTGTAAATGAAGAACTTGATCGCGGCGTAGATCCGTTCCTGCCCTCCCCAGATGCCGATGATGAAGTACATCGGGATCAGCATGAACTCCCAGAAGACGTAGAAGAGGAAGAGGTCGAGCGCCATGAAGACCCCGAGCGTCCCGGCTTCAAGAAGGAGCATCAGGGCGACGTACCCCCTGAGCCGGACCGTGACGGAATCCCATGATGCCAGGAGCGCCACGGGCGTCAGGAACGTCGTCAGGACGATAAGGAGAAGCGAGATCCCGTCGATGCCGACGTGATAGGAGACGTTGAGCGAGGGAATCCACGGGAGGATTTCGACGCACTGCATGTCGCCGCGCGTCCCGTCGAAGACGAGGAAGAGCCATACCGAGAGCCCGAGCGCGGCGAGCGAAAAGAAGAGTCCTGCCGTCCTGATCAGGCGCGAGGCGTCCTTGCCGAGCAGGGCGACGACGACCGCTCCCGCAACCGGTGTGAGGAGAATCAGGCTCAGTATGTGCTGTTCCATGTCGGCGGTGTCAGTTCATTTGGCGAGGAGCCATCCCACGACGAGGACGGCCCCCGCAAGGAAGACGATAAGGTAATTCTGGACGACCCCCGTCTGGACGAGGCGGAGACCCCGCCCCGCGGCAGCGGTGATCCGCGCGACGCCGTTGACGATCCGGTCGATGACGCCAACGTCGATCCCCTTCCAGAGGAGCGTTTCCGATCCCCTGACGGCGGGCCTGACGACGGCCGCATCGTAGAATTCATCGACGTAGTACTTGTTCAGGAGTATCCTGTATATGCCGGGCGCCCTGCCGACCAGGAGGCCGGGGATCTCCGGCCGCTTCAGGTACCAGGTGCGGGCGGCGTACCACCCGGCAAGCGCCACGGCGACGGAGAGTCCCATGAGCAGGTACTCTGTCATCTCCCCCGCGGGGGGTGCCAGAGCGAGCTTCTCGGCGGCGGGCGCAAAGACCGGTTCAAGCCACTGTTCGAACGCGTTCCCTCCGCCCAGGCTCGGCGGAAGCCCCACGAACCCGCCGACTGCCGAGAGGACGGCGAGCACCACCAGAGGCAGCGTCATCGCAAGGGGGGCTTCGTGGGGATGCGTCCCCTTCTCCCAGCGCGGTTCTCCCTGGAACGTGAGCGCCACCAGCCGGAACATATAGAGTGACGTCAGCCCGGCCCCTGCAAGGCCCGCAAGCCAGAGCACCCACGAACCGTGGGCGAAGGCCTGGAAGAGGATCTCGTCTTTGCTGAAGAACCCGGCGAGGGGAGGAATCCCGGCGATGGCGATCGTGCCGACAAGGAACGTGCGGTACGTGACGGGGAGGTGCGCGCCGAGGCCCCCCATCTTCCGGATGTCCTGCTCGTCGTGCATCGCATGGATCACGGCTCCCGAACCCAGGAACAGGAGCGCTTTGAAGAAGGCGTGCGTCATCACGTGGAATATCCCGGCGCTGAACGCCCCCACGCCGAGCGCGAGGAACATGTAGCCGAGCTGGCTTATCGTGGAATAGGCAAGGACCTTCTTAATGTCGTTCTGCACGAGACCGATCGTCGCCGCGAGCAGGGCGGTGGCGGCCCCGACGGCGGCGACGACTCCCATGGAGACCGGCGCGAGCGCGTAGAGGACGGAGCATCGCGCCACCATGTAGACGCCGGCGGTCACCATCGTTGCCGCATGAATCAGCGCGCTCACCGGCGTCGGTCCGGCCATGGCATCGGGGAGCCAGACGAACAGCGGGATCTGCGCGGATTTTCCCGTCGCGCCCAGGAACAGGGCGAGCGTGATCAGGACGATCACGGGCGAGCCGGAGGCCATCGTCGCGGCCTGCGGGAATACGGTCTGGAACCTCAGCGAGCCGAACGTCGTGTAGATGAGGAACATCCCCGTGAGGAAGCCGAAGTCCCCGATCCTGTTGACGATGAACGCCTTCTTGGCCGCATCCCCCGTCGTCCCTTTTTCGAAATTCCTCTCGTACCAGAACCCGATGAGCAGGTACGAGCAGAGGCCCACTCCCTCCCAGCCGAGGAACATCAGGAGGAAATTGTCGGCCAGGATCAGCGTGAGCATCGAGAAGATGAACAGGTTCAGGTAGGCGAAGAAACGCCGGAAGCCGGGGTCCCCGTGCATGTACCCCGCCGAGTACACGTGGATCAGGAACCCGACGCCTGTGACGATGAGCATCATCACGACGGAGAGCTGGTCGACCTGGAATGCGACGTCCGCGCGGAAGCCGCCTGCGGCGATCCAGGGGAAGAGCTCCAGCGTCAGCGTGCGCGAGCCCGGGGGAAGACCGAGCATCTGTACGAAGTCCATGCAGGCGACGACGAACCCCGCGCCGACGGTGAGGCACCCCGCGGCCGCGGCGACGAACTCGCTCCGGATCTTCCTCCCGATCAGCCCGTTGAAAAGGAAACCGACGAGGGGAAGGATCACTGCGCAGCCTGTCAGGGCACCGGCGTTCATGTGCGGCTCACCATTTCAGTATGTTGATCTCGTCGACGTCCACCGTCTGCTTGTTCCGGTAGATCGCGATCACGATCGCCAGCCCGATCGCGGCCTCGGCGGCGGCGACCGCCATGGCGAAAAACACGAGCGCCTGTCCCGTGATCGACCCGAGGAACGACGAGAAGGCGATGAGCGTCAGGTTGACGGCGTTGAGCATCAGTTCGATGCACATGAAGATGACGATCGCGTTCCGGCGCGTGAGCACTCCCGCGGCGCCGATGACGAACAGGAGGGCGCTCAGGCAGAGGTAGTACGGAAGAGGGATGTCCATTGCGGGGTCAGCCTTTCTTTTTTGCCAGGAAGACCGCCCCGAGTATCGCCACAAGGAGGAGGAGCGAGGTGATTTCAAACGGGAGGAGGAATTTTCCGAACAGCGCACCCCCCATGCTCTCGACGGTCCCGAGTGATTCCGCGGAGGGGGAGAAGGGCCTCCCGCCCCAGGGCCCCGCGGCGGAGAAGAGCGCATAGGCGATTTCCGCGAGGAACCCGGCGCCCAGGACGACGGCGACCCATGTCCTGAGGGACATCCTGGCGTGCGGACGGGATTCGTCCCCCAGGTTCAGCAGCATGATCACGAAGACGACAAGGACCATGATGGCCCCCGTGTACACGACGATCTGGAGGACGGCGAGAAGCTGCGCGCGCAGAAGAAGATAGAGCGCGGCCAGTGCGAAGAAATTCGCAATCAGGTAGATTGCGCTCACAAGCGGGCTCTTCTGGAGCACCATGAGCACGGCGGTTGTCACCGCGAAGGCTGCAAGAAAAAAGAAGACGAGGGATTCCACGGTCACGGGCGGATCAGAGAATCAACGATGGTGTGAAGAACATAAGGTTTTTTCCCCCGAGAATCAAAGGAGCTCTCAGTAGAAATAGTAATGCATCCCCACCTGGGGGAGCGGGAGCACGTTGCCGTCGGTGAAATAGGTGAACAGGACTTCGCCCGAGACGTGGAATCCCCCCTGCACGGGGACCTCCGCGCCTATCCCGGCGCCGATGCGCCCCGGCCCTTCGATCTCGTTTCCGTTCCCTCTGCCGGAGAAGTAATAGCCGAGCGCCCCCGCCGCGAAAAACCTGACCCCCGCACCGCGTATGAAGTCGTACTGGATCTCGCCCCCGACGGCGTACGAGGTCTTGTTGTCGACCTTGATGATCCCCCCGATGAGCTGGTAGCTGACGTACCCGGGAAGATGGTGCCGGAAGCTGAGCCCGATGCCGGAGGCCGCGCCGGCCGCGAGCCCGAGCCCGTACACGTTCGTCCGCAGGCCGCCGTCGCGTCCCCGCTCGGGGAGGACCGCCTGCGTTCGGGCGGGCGCGGCGTACAGGAGGACCAGGAGTGCCGTTGCTGCGAAGCGGATGCTGTTCATCGGTTGTTCATCCTTCCCTTGCCCAGCGAAATATCTCGGCGATTTTCGGGCTCTTGCCCGTTGAGAGGATTGCGATGCGGAATATGCGGCCCGCGGCCACCATCGCAAAGAATATGGAGACGACGAGAAGAATCATCGTCGCCGCGATTTCCCACGCCGAGGGCATCTGGATCGGTATGCGGAGCGCCATCATCGTGGGTGTCAGGAACGGTATGAACGTGAGTATCCGGATCCAGGTCGCGTCGGGGTTCTGCATCGCGGGAAACGCAAGCGCGATGGGGAGCACGAGAAGCATCACAAGGTACGACGTCACCTGCTGCGCCTCCTGCTCCGTCGTCAGCGGGGAACCGGCGCCGATGAACACCGCGGCATAAAACAGGTACCCGAGGACGAAGTAGACGATGAGCAGCGCGGCGATCCCCGGGGTGACGAACACGACGCCGAACGAGAGGCTTGCGACGACCCCCATCAGGGCCCAGAACCCGATCTGCGTGAAACCGAGCGCGCTCAGCCCGAGGACCTTCCCCGCCATCAGTTCGGTCGAGGAACAGGAGGAGACGAGGACCTCGACGATCCGGTTCGATTTTTCCTCGAGTATGCTCCTCACAAGGAGCTGCCCCGACGTGATGATAAGCAGGAAGAGCATGAACAGGAACACGTAGGCGGTGAAGAACACCTGGAGGAACCCGGAGTCTTCCTTCTCCCCCGTTTTGGAAAGCTTCACCTGCTTCATCTCGACCCTGACGTTCAGCGCCCGGATCACGAGTGTGTCGAGCCCGAGTGCGAGCCC
>DATJPH010000590.1:0-2423 GCA_035506475.1 Bacteroidota bacterium
AGCGGTTTGCCCGGCTTCGCGTACAGGTACATGGAAGGGATGCGAATTTCGCCTGGTGCATACTTCTCGACGGGAGCCTCGGAAACCCGCGCTTGAAGCGCGAAAGGGAATCCCTGTCGATCGGATTCGACGGCGGGCCGACGATCATATACAAAGAGGGCTGTCTCACACCGGCAAACGATGAACATCGCACTTGAGAATCACCCCGACGGGGGAATCTGGATCTCCGACGACAGGGTGAACGCGTTCGTTTCGGCCCGCTCGGGAGGTGTCGCAGAGGTAGGATTCCACGGGCTGCAGCCGGTAAGCAGGAATTCCCGGCTTCTTGTCCGCCCTGAAGGAGTGCTTACCGTGGGGTTACGGAACGGTGACGAGATTTCCTTCCCCTGCACGAACGTCGACTGGACTCCCGGCGGCATCGTGACGGCCGCGCGGCATGGCGGATCCCGGCTCCGCGTGATCGCACAGGGGAGGTCGCTGACGTTCGAAGTCACCGCCCCTTCCGGCGCCGATGCCGGGGTGCGTGCCGGGTTTTCATACCGGTCTTTTTTCACGGGGGTGCACGGCGAGAGGACATGGAGCGCGCCTGTCGTGGAGGAGGGAATGCTCTCGTTCTCCTGCCGGGACCGGATATACCTGCGTGAATGGCTCTCCCGCACGGGACCCTATGCCGGCGACTTCCTGATACCCGAACCGTGGCGCAGGGTGATATTCACGCGGCGCTGCAGGTCGGGGCTGGCGACGATCGACGACGCGCGGAGGGAAATTCTGGATGCCGACATACTCCTCTACGACGCGCGAACGTTTTTCCGGATCAGGGGGGAGGGCTTCGCGGCAGTGCCGGAGGACGGGGGGTGCCTCTTCACGGCGCGGCTCTCCAGGGAAAACAACTGGTGCGCCACACTCAGACTCGAATGCGCCGAGGAAGCCGGGCGGTTCGACGTCCCCTCACGTCCCGAGCCACCGGGCCCCTCCCCCCCCAGTGTGCCGGAAATCGACATTCCGGGATACCCGGAGACGGGGCGGTTCTTTGCGAACGTCCCCGGCATCGTCCGATCGTGCACACTGCAGGAGACGGGAATGACCAGGGGAACCCCGGGGGGATACTACTGGATCTGGGCCTGGGACAATCTCGTTACCGCAATCGAGATGCTCAGGTGGGGTGATGCCGCGGGCGCGGCCAGGATCGTGCGGTTCGTCAACGCACACAGGGACGCCGGAGATGCAATCCCGGCCCGCTGGACGAGGACACTGCAGGCGCTCGATACCCCCCCGCGAGGGACGTTCGAATTTCTCCTCCTGCTCGCCGCCAGCCAGTGCGCGCGGGAAGGGGCGGGAGAGCAGGATCTGAACGACGTCTACCCCTTCGCCGTCGGGAGGCTCGACCAGGCCGCGCAGGGCCTGCAGGAACGGGGACTTGAAGCGAACATCGGATTCTACCCGGATCTCCCGCTCGCATTCGGCCGGTCCGAATCAAGCGCGGTGGCGATGGAATCCGGCACACTGTACGCGTTCTGCCGGCTCCTCGAGTCGGTCGCCCTCGACCGGAGAGACGGGGCGACAGCCCGGCGGGCGCGCGAAGTCGCTTCACGGATTGAAGGATCGTTCGCCGCATCGTTCTGGGATGAGAAGGCAGGGTTCTTCCTGGACTCCCGGGACGTCGTCACCGGGAAAGTGAACGAGGCCTACCCCCTTTTTTCACTGATGTTCATGCAATCGCCACTCGGTCTCCCGCTCGTCCGCCGGCACACGGGAGCGATGGCCCTGTTCGCCGAGAAGAATTTCCTGACCGAACACGGAACGCGCCTCCTTAGCGTTTCGGACCCGAGAGCGGGAGCCGAGGACGCACTCTCATCGTGGTATCCCCACTGGGATATCTACCTCGTCAAGCTCCTCCGCCGTGGGGGGGCAAAGAAAGGGATCCTCGACTGGCTCCGATCAGTGGAGCGGGTCCTGGAGCACCTCGGGTATGCCCCGGAGTTCATACACCTCGACGGTCTGCAGCGGGGAGCGCCGGACGCGTGGATCCGGCACGGCGCAGTTTCCAACCTGAACTGTGCGACGGGGTGGTACCGGGCGATCGTCGAAGGGGTCTTCGGGATCGAGTTCGACACATGCGGGATGAGCGTGGTCCCGCTTGACCTGGGTGTGTCCCGGATGGCGCTCAGCCGGCTCATGCACCGCGGATCGCCCTGGGAGGTCATCGTCGAGGGAACGGGCGGAAACAGCGCCGGAATCAGGATCGACGGGACTCCCCTTTGCGGCTGTACGAAAGTGCCCGGATCGTTCCATGACGGGAAGCCCCACAGTCTGGAGATCGACTATTCCGCGCGAACGCCATATCCCTGCTTCACCGAGATTGTCAACGCGGAGGTGATCAAAGCGGAAGCGGACGCCTCGGGGGCGCGCGTTGCGATCAGGGG
>DATJPH010000591.1:0-3775 GCA_035506475.1 Bacteroidota bacterium
TCTGCGTTCGGCATGACCTGAGTGTCCCTGTTGTTCGTTCCCTGCATCGCTCCCGCAGCCCCGCCCGTGCGTCAGTGCCGCACCGGGCGGAGACGCCAGGTGAATCCCGGAAGGGCGTATTCGCTCTCCCTCCCCCTCACCATGTTCTCCGGAAAATACTCCCCCTCCACCCCTCCGTAGACGGTGATCGCCTCCGCCTTCCCTTCGGCGAAGAGCATGACGATCCTGTCGCCGCTCGTCTTGTTGAGGCCGTTTGCCAGCGTGTCGTCGTACAGGTGGTACACGCTCAGCGCCCTCCCTTCCACGTCCGTCCGCCTCAGGCCCCCGGCCCCGAAGAGCATCCGGAGCCTGTCGCCTTCGATCTGGTCGACCCGCTCCGGGTGGAGCGAATCGCTCCTGGAGGCCGCAAACGCGCTCCCCATCACGAGGAGCCGCTCGAGCTTCCGCCTGAGCATGTACACGTTGATCGAATCCCCCGTCACCTGCGTCTCCCGGTACCAGATGACCGGGGCCTGCCTCAGGAGTATGCTGTCCCCCGCGGTGAAGAAACACGCGTAGCGCGAAGTCGCGGCAAGATCCGAGCGGAGGACCTCGACGCTGTCGCGCGCGATCAGCCGGCGCGTCGAGTCCCTGAACGACTCCAGGACGCGCCCCCTCACGCGGAGCGTGTCGAACCGCCCGTCTGCAGCGGAGTCGATCTGCACGAGGAGCGGGGAGACGGTCATCCTGCTGTAGAGCCTCGCGGCGTCATTGTCGAGCCGCCCGCCGGATATCGTCAGCCTGTCCGGGGGGCTCTCCACAACGACGCGGCCCAGGGCCCGCGACCGCCGCGTGATCCGCCAGTACAGGAGCGTGTCGGCGCTGACGATGGACGTGCTGTCCACGACGACGACGTGCGTGCGGAAATACGCGCGGCGTTCTTCGGCAAAGTATTCGCCGTAGTCCGCCGTCAGGCGCGTGGCGCCTTCGTCGAGCCGGACGCCGTCAAAACCCTCCGCCCGCCGTTCCGGCCGGTTGTACGTCCCCCGCGGGGCCCTCAGCGTCATGCTGTCGTCCGACACCACGACGTTCCCCGTGAGGTAAAAGACGCCGCGCGCGATGTACTGGAGGGCGTGCTCGCACGTGACGCGGGTCTTCTCCTGCGTCAGGACCACGTGGCCGATCAGGTCGCGGACGTCCTCCCCGTCGATCTGCTTCACGTGGAGCGTGTCGGCGCTCACCTCCTGGGCCGACAGGCCGGCCGGACGGGCAAGGAGCGCGCAGAGCGCGATCGCAGGGAGGATCTTCCTACTCATGCTTGAGGGCCTGTCCGGTCACCCTGAAAATCCTGTAGTTCTTCAGATCCTGGTCGCTGACAAAGCCCTGCCCCATGATGTGCTCCGTCGGCGAGGTGATGTCCACGAACGCGTTCGTGTGGATGGTCCTGTCGGCGTTCGTCCAGACGAGGCTGTCGGTCTTCATCGTCGAACCGCTGTCGGAGACGACGATGACGTCCCTGTAGGCGACGAAATCCTCGGTCGCGTCATTGACCTTCCCCCGGCGCGCCGTCAGGAGGGAGGTGTGGCGTCCCAGCCTGTCGAAAAAATCGACGTGCACGCTGTCGTCAAGGAGCGTGATCCTCTCGTTCTGGTAGGCTGCGATGTGCCCCGCCCAGAGAACGGCCTTGATCCGCGCCGAGTCGGTGAAATACACGGTGCTCCTCCAGCTCTCCTGCGAGGGGAGCGAGGGCTCCGGGAGGGACTGTACCGTGGGGTTCACCTTGTCGGCGCACCCGGCAAAGAGAAGGAGCGCCGCGAGAACGGAACGCGTCATGCCGCGTCGTCCCCCCCCAGGCCGGCCTTGACAAGGTCGTGCAGGTGGACGACGCCCACAGGGACGTGCGACGCGTCGACGACGATCATCTGCGTGATATTGTACGCTTCCATCTCCTGGAGGACGACGTAGGCGAGTGTCCCCCGGGCGACGGTCTTGGGGTTGCGCGTCATCGCGTCGGCGGCCCTGACGCTCGAGACGTCCACGGTCTTTGTGAGCAGGCGCCGCAGGTCCCCGTCGGTGATCACCCCCTCCAGCGCGCCGCCGGGCCCGAGCACGCACGTGCAGCCGAGCCGTTTCGTCGTCATCTCCACGATCGCGTCGCGCAGGGGAACATCCCCCGTGATGCGGGGGATATCCTCCCCCCGCGTCATGAGCTCGTCGACCATCAACAGGAGTCTCTTCCCCAGCGTCCCGCCGGGATGGTAGAGCGCAAAGTCCTCCCGCGAAAACTGCCTCCGGTCAAGGAGCGCGATGGCCAGCGCGTCCCCCAGGGCGAGCGCCGCCGTGGTCGACGATGTCGGCGCCAGGTCGTGGGGGCACGCCTCCTCGCGGACCGACGCGTCGAGCGCCGCGCTCGATTCCCCTGCCAGCGGAGAGGCGAGGTTCCCGACGATCGCGATCACCGGCACGCCTATCCTCCGGAACAGGGGGAGGAGCATGGAGATCTCGGCGGTCGAGCCGCTCTTGGAGACGGCGATCACGACGTCCCCGTCCCTGACGATCCCGAGATCGCCGTGCACGGCATCGGTCGGATGAAGAAACACCGAGGGTGTCCCCGTGGAGTTCATCGTCGCGACGATCTTGCGGGCGATGATCCCCGACTTGCCGACGCCGGTGACGATCACGCGCCCGCGGCAGGAGTGGACGATGTCGACCGCGCGGGCGAATGCCTCGCCGATTTTCTCTTCAAGCTCAGCCACGGCGCGCCCCTCGATGCGGACGACCTCGCGTCCCTTCGCGATTGCTGTTGCCGACTTGTCCATGTTATCGCCTTCTGGTGAAGAGTTGCCTGATGAACAGGGGAATCCCGGAACGGCGCGCGGGACGCGGCTCCGCGCGCAGGGGGATGCGCCCTCGGAGCGCATTGTACGCGACGAACGCCTGGAGCAGATCGCTATCGGGGAACGTGTGCAGATTTTCCCAGAGGAGGGAGGGGTGGAGCGCGATCCGCGGATCGCGGACTCCCCGGCGGATCATGAGATCGTTGTAGTAGTTGGTGATCGGGATCAGCCGGACAATGCCGGAAGACCGTTCGTGGACCCAGATCCTCTTTTCGGCGGGGGCAAAGGCGAGCGTCACCCCGGCCTCCACGGGCACCTCCCGCACGGGGGCGCCGGTGGCCGGGGAAGCGTTGCCGGGCGACCACCAGGAATACGTCCAGCGGCGCTTCTCTTCATAGTGGTCGGGGATACCCCGCCCCGAACCCGAGACGATCTCCACGTTGATCTGGGCGGAGGCCTCCTCGCGCACCGTGACCGAGTAGTTGTCGTGCGTCGTCTCCACCATCCCGTAGGCGATCACCGGGGGGAGCGGAGACTCCCTGTCGGGCGTGTCGCCGGGAACACCAAGGATCAGGTCCCCCTCCCCGCGGCGCCCCTCGCCGAGCACCGTCATCGCCTGGAGCCTGTCCCGGACCTCCCGGTAGGCGGGCCTGTCGACGGGGAGGACGGTTTCCAGGAGGTCGAGCTCCTTCGGGCGCAATGGACGCGGGTACTCCATGGGATTGTTCAGTCTCTTATCTGCCGCGCCTGTCGAGTATGAAATCGATGAAGTCACGCACAGCCCCCTCTCCCCCCGCCGCGCGGGTGACGTAGTGGACGCTGCGGCGGACTTCCCTGAGGGCATTGGGCGGGGCAGCCGAGAGCCCGACGGTCTTCAGGAGGGGGATGTCGAAGAGGTCGTCCCCGATGAACGCGAATTCATCGTCGGCGAAATTCCTCCGCCGCTGGATCTCCCGCAT
>DATJPH010000592.1:0-2644 GCA_035506475.1 Bacteroidota bacterium
AATCGGGAACGGTGATCATAAGATTTGATATGAGGACCGGGACCACGTCGCTGTAGTAGTACAAGCCACTCGTGGCGCGCGCAAGGGGTTCGGTGAGGGTGTATTCGATCTGCACGACGTCACCGGCGTCCACGTTTGGGATTTTGAAGACCGCTTTCCGGGCCAACGGATCCCCTTCGCTGTCTTCCTCCGAGACAAGGATGTGCACGTCGCCTTCGGGCATTTCGACCACCTCGCCGTCCGGCTTCTGCACACGGGCCCTGCATGCGAATCCGGCCTTGATTTCATTTCCAAAACGCTCGGGATATTCATATTCGAACGAACCGAACCGTGCGACCCCGGCCTGGTTGAACGTCTTCACAAGCAGTATCGTCGTCTGCGTCATCGACTCCCCCTCCAGATCCTCCCCCCGATACATGATGCTCGTCCCGCTGACTGACAGCACCTGTTCTTTCAGTATGATGACTGCGTCGGCGTTCCTGAATTTCTCAGGCGTAATCTGCGCGCTGAGCTTCGCATCCGGGAGCTGGCGGAGAAAATTGCCGGCCCTGACCTGAAGGACGGCCGCCAGCGCACAGAGGACTAGTCCCGTTGTTCGCACGTCTTAATCCTTTCCGGAAAATTTGTAGGTCTGTTCAAACCGTGATCGGACGGCGCGCAACTCCCCCGGGAACGCGGAGCGTTCCAGGGGTGTGAACGGTCCGGGCGGAAGCGTGTACTTCATGTCCCAGTGAAACGGCCCCGTAGCGCCTTCGGCGACGAGCCCGGGAACTTCGAGCGCCAGCGAAACCCTGGCGTACCTCGGATACTCGTACGATGCATCGCCCGAAGCCGCCGGATCTTCGGACGGCAAAAGGTTGTCGAACACTCTGTCGAACCGGAGATACGAGGTCCCATCGAGCGTCACAAGCGAGTTCGGAATGCTGCAGACGGTATGAATGTCGAATGCGCCCCCGATTGATTTCCAGCTAAGTGCTGTGACAGTGAGGCGGTCGGCAAGCTCCTGCTTGAGCCACGCGGCGAGGTAGGATCGCATGTTGGCATCATTTTCCCACCTCGCCAGGAACTGGATCCCAACGGCATACTGGCCCGTCAGCCGGACCCTCAGTTCCCCGTCCAACGACGCTCCCCTGACACGGAGCTTCCCTTCAACGGACAAGAGGTTCTCCTCCGACTCGGGGATCAGCGCCATGCGTGAGTTTCCCCTTTCAAGGATGAGTCCGCGTGCGTTAACAAGGTCGTCGGTCGTCGTCCCCGGGGTGCCTCCCTGGTTTGTCCCGTCGTACCAGTAATCTCTTCCTCTTGAGCGGAAGTGGGCGATCATGTGATTGAACTGGTCGACCGGAAGATCTTCACACACATCGTATCCTCTTCCCCGCCAACAGAGGACGGGATGGGCGTCGAGGCCGACGGCGCGAGCCATGCTGACGATAAGGCACGAGTAGTCTTTACAGTCGCCGTACCGTTTCTCGAGCACCGAAGGGGCCCTGTTGGGAATGAATTCCCCGTGCGTCACGTACACCTGTTCGTAACGGATTTTCGCCTGGCAGAATGCTGCAATCGCGCTCATCTTTTCGAGATCGGTCGAGGCGGACTGCGTCACCCGTTTCGCCTCGGCCGTCAGACGATCATCCGGAAGGAACCGGTCTTCAATCAAGCCGAGGTACCAGTCCCCGAGCGCTTTCCACGTGGCGGGGCCGCGTGCGGGATCCACGGCCATGACCGCGGGCTCATCGTTGGTCTTCGCATACACGCTCCGGCGGTTTCGCGCCGCGGGAGAATTCCAGGCAAACGCGTACTCTGTGATGTCCCCCTTCCGGGTCACGCGCGGCGCGAGCGAATCGTTCAGGACGCGGTACAGGAGTGTGTCCGGGTACGGGAGCTCGAACACGCACCGTACGGCAACCGGAGAAGGGCCCGCCCAGCGGGTGCTGAACCACGCTCCGAATCCCGGGAAAGCCAGGTTGTGCTCATACGCCATCTCGATCAGGTCACCGGAGCGGGGGAGGCGTTCCACGTAGACATACCTGAGAGATTGGTCCGCGAGTGTACGCTTGTTCGAGAGCGCGTGATTCCCCAGGTCCCCTTTGCCGTACCATTCGACGGATCTGTCGGCGTGCACGATGCGGGCCTCGAAGGCGGTGAGTTTTTCTCCAGATCCGTCGTACACGTCAAGCAGATCCTCCGTCCCGCTCGATCCGACGCGCACGATCGTGTGCCTCCGAATCGTCAGCGCACCACCGGGGGTGAAATGGTAGATACATTCGTAGAGGAGTGTACGGTTTTCCTCGCCGCCCGCCGTGGCGGATGCCACGGGAGCTTCGGATGTAATCAGCCGATGGCCTGCGCAGCCGTTGAGAAGAAGGAGCCAGAGCAGAAAAATCGGCGCGGCGAAAACGCGATGGAGCGAAGTCCTTGTCACAGGCGCACCTGATGGTTCTGGGTTGTGGGGTCGGAAGGAAAGGAATCCGCAGACGGGGGGTGGCCGCGGGGTTCCGCTCATGCCTGAAATTCACGACAGCATAAAGAACAGTCCGCCCGAAGCCGGTCTTATTGTACGAACTGGATCTGTCGAAGTAAATACCGGGTGTCACAAAGAAAGGCCCGCACGGTCATCGGGCGGGGGAATTAGCGGATTTTTCCT
>DATJPH010000593.1:0-13440 GCA_035506475.1 Bacteroidota bacterium
CACGGGATCGACGGCGACCGCGCCGCACGAGAGGGAGGGGAGGTTGTCGGTGAGCACCTGAAACGTCGTCCCGCCGTCGGTCGTCTTCCATACTCCGCCCCCCGCCGAAGCGATGTAGAAGGTGAGCGTGTCGGTGGGATGGAACGCGATGGAATTCGTCCTTCCCGAGATATAGTTGTTGTTCGTGACCCTGTAGAACAGGCCGGACGGATTGACGCTGGTCCACGTCGAAGTCCCCGTCGAGCTCCCGAAGACGCGCGCATCGGGCGTGGCAGAAAGATGCCTGGCGACGATCGCCGCATAGGCGTCGGGCGGGATGACGCGCCCTGGCCCTCCCGCCCGGATATCGATCATGAATTGCTGCCGGGCGATGATCTCCTCCGGCGTTTCTCCCTCGTCCTGCGCATACGCGGTAATCAACCCGGCCGCCGGCTGAACGAACGCGAGGATGACGAGCACCGAAAGCGAAGCCCTCAGTGAGGACATTGCGGCTCTCCTGGATGACCCTGGAATTGGTGCGGACAGCAAACGGCAATGGGGGGGATCGCCTGCGGGGGGACAGCCGACGGTGAGGCGGGACTCTCGAAATTCGGCACAGACCACTGACAGTTTCCCCCCAGTCGAACGAGGTATCAGCCGGCCGCTGCAGGTGCGCGGCCACCGTAAGGTAGCTTTCGCGGCCCTGAGATGCAAATACGGGGCGCGGAGCTTGATTTGCACGCTCGAGATGCGTATTTTAGTGTGATCCCCCGGACAAACCTCATCCAGGACATTGAGCGACACAGAACACCACCCGAGCGTGCAGCTGGCGATACTCTTCGCGGACGTCAGCGGCAGCACAAAACTGTACGAGACCCTGGGAAACACCCGCGCCCAGACGATCATCTCCAAGGCGCTCGACGTCCTGTCGCAGGCCGCCGGGAGACACCAGGGGACGATCGTCAAGAACATCGGCGACGAACTCATGTGCACGTTCCCGTCCGCCCCCCTGGCGACCGAAGCCGCGAAGGACATGCAGCGGTCCCTGAAATCGGCGATCGCCATGGGGACGATCCCCTACGAGACGCTGAGCATCCGGACGGGGTTTCACTTCGGCCCGGTCATCCCGCAGGCGGGAGACGTCTTCGGCGACGCGGTCAACGTTGCGGCCAGAGTTGTCGCACAGGCGAAGAAGGGCCAGATCCTGACAACGAAGTTCACCGTCGACGAGATGCCCGAGGAGATGAAGGAGGGGCTCAGGTTCATCGACAAGGCCGCCCTCAAGGGGAAGAAGGAGGAACTCGAACTTTTCGAGGTCCTCTGGGAGTTCGAGAACCTGACGATCGTCCAGAATATCTTCGAGGAGAAGCCGCACGAGGCGAAGCTCACGGTGTCGTTCGGCGAGACCAGGGTGGAGCTGAGCCACGAGCGTCCCTCGCTCCACATGGGACGCGGGATCGAAAACGATTTCGTCATCCCCGAGCCCCTTGCCTCCCGCTCCCACGCGAGAATCGAGTTCCGGCGCGAGAGGTTCGTCCTCATCGACCAGAGCATCAACGGGACGTACGTTTCCATCGTGGGCGAAAAGGAAGTCGTGCTGCGGAGGGACGAGATCGTGCTGCAGCGCGAGGGGAAAATCAGCCTGGGGAAATCGACGACATTGCAGCCGGAGATGTGCGTGACGTTCTCGCTGCTGGGCGAAGGCGGGTTCCTGAAGTAGGATCGACGCGGCCGGCGCGGCCTCCGGGTGCGGCTTAGAACATGTAGCCTATCCCTATCCTTGCATCGACACCGGTAATCGAACCGCCCCCCTTCAGGTTGCCGAAATCCACCTTCAGGAGCGCCGGGAAGAACAGCCCCGAGGCGAGCGAGAACGTCGGGCCGGCCCCGACACCCGCGACCTTCGATCCGGAATACGCCTCGGCGGTATTCTCGTAGATCCGCACCTCTGCCAGGTACGTCATCGAGAACCGGGGGGTGAACACCTGCTTGAACTGTCCGAGGACTTCCAACCGCCCCGGCTCCAGCCGCTCCGCCTCGCTGACGAGTCCCCCGACGCCCGCCACCTTCCCCTTCGACGTCGACCGGTACCCCGCAAACACCTGGAGCTCGTTCTCGTGGAAGTACTGCCTGTACTGCAGGTTGGCCCAGTACGAATTCCCCGAAGCGAACACCTCGGCATCGTTGTACTTATCCGTCCCGTACGCCGTGAGCATGAAATCCGCCGAGAGCGACGCCACGTCGTTGAGCTTGTAGTCAGCGCCCAGGCTCGCCGTGATCTCGCCGCCCGGTGCGTAGAAGCCCGACCCCTCGATCGGCTTGTACTTCCCCCTGTACTGGTAGGCCCCCGCAAGGCCCAGGACAAGATTGTCGTTCACGGGAAACACCCAGGAGATCCCGGGGTTCACGTTGAACCCCTGCCCCCAGGCCGGGACCTGCATATTGAACAGGGGGTGGCTGAAGAGGATCGACGTCACGAACTGATCGTGCGGGAGCTCCTTCTTCCCCGTCGGGGCGTTGATCCCCAGGCTGAAGACGGTGTTGATCGATTCGAGGTAATAGTTGAAGCCGAGCTGCACGTCGGTCAACCCGCTCAGTTTCGTCACGTCTCCTCCGGAGGTCGCCCCCCCGCCGCCGAGAGAGAAGCTCGCGCTGCGCCCGATCGGGACATAGGCGGATATCAACGCGCTGGCTTCCGAGAAGCTGAACCCTGCGTTCTTTCCGGTCCAGCTCTGGTACACGGGCATCAGCGTGACAGAACCCTGGCGGCTGATGATTTGCTGCTCGTTCTGGGATTGCGCCGCCGCGCAGAAAAGGAGCAGAACGAGCAGAGTGGGGGATCGCCGCATAGTGTCCTCGTCGTTACCTGATCATGACCAGCTTGCGGACGGCGCTGAAGTCTCCTGTCCGCAGCCTGTAGAAATAGACTCCGCTTGCCACGTGCGCTCCGCCGTCATTCGTCCCGTCCCACACAAGCTCATATTCCCCCGTCGTCTGCGCGCCGCTGAAGAGGGTTCGTACGTGCTGGCCCAGCACGGTGTAGATCTCGAGCGCGACATCGCTCTTTTTGGCCAGCGAATACCGGATCGTCGTCGTCGGGTTGAACGGGTTGGGATAGTTCTGCCCGAGGGCGAACGAGACCGGCTGCAGTGGAATGCCGTTGCTCTCCTTCTGCACGTAGGCGTCCGTCCCCATGATCACCTTGAAGTAATGAGGCGCGTCCGGCGCACCGAGCACCAACGGGTAGGAGCCCGTCGGCGAGGGGAGCGCGTTCTCATCGTTCAGGTCAAGCACGTGAACGCTGTACCCCGCCGGAAGCGTACCGGATGTCGAGAGCGTCAGGACGGCGTTCCCCTTCGTCCCGAGCGTCCGCACGTCGAACACCCACGACTGGCCTTCGCCGACGGCAGGCTTGAAATTCTGCATGTAGGTCGCCGGCCCCTCATCGATGCCGACCTGGACCGCGTTGCCGATCGGGGGAGGCTTCAGCGCATCGAGATGGTCTTTCCCCGCGGAGGCGCCGGCGCTGAGCCCGAGGTAGTTGTACGTATCCCTGAGGTCAGTGCCCGGAATCGACGCGGCGATCTGCAGGGCAAACTCGCCCGGCCCCGACGGAGTCCAGGCGAGACCGTCCTTATGGAGGGCGGGGATATTCGATTCGACGGGATAGAATGTGAGGTACGAAGCCTCGGAGAAGGGAGGGTTGTAGACAAAATACCCTTCGTACGGCTTCAGCACGGTCCCGATGAGCTGGTACTGCGTTCCGTCGTAGTAGTACGGTCCGTCGACATAACTCGCCCCGCCCACTGTCGCCCATGCGACGTTGAACGCGAACGGGTTCCCGATCTGGTTCCACCCGGTGTCCAGAGGCACGGTGTAGGGTTGCACCGACTGCTCCGAGGTTCCCCGCTTGAACGTAAACGGCATGCCGTCAGAGGTCACGAGCCAGAATGCCCTCCCGGGAACCATGGCCATCGGCGAAGCCGCCAGGGCGGTGACACCCGCTTCCCTGTATGCGCCCGTCTCCCACCGGAAGACGCGCCACTTCGCAGGATTATAGGCGCCGTAATCGTCGCCGAGCTGGTTGATGACCCCGGGAAAATCCAGGACCATCGGCGCGGAGAACATCTTGTAGTGCAGGGGGCTCAGCACCAGCGGCGTGGGGAGTTTTGCCAGCCGGACCGGGAGCACCGCCGGGCTTGCCGAAGGATTGACGGCGGGATAAGTCACGGGCGCTCCTGCGGCGGAGAAGAGAGCGATATAATACTCCACACCGCGTATCGTGATCACCTTCGCAGGGAGATTGACCGCGAAGGGGCCCGCCCCGGTCAACGCCAGGGAGTCGTACGGGCTTGAGCCCCCCGTCCTGAAGTATATCCTTCCGCTTGAGAATGTTTTTCCCGCCGGGGGAGTAATTGTCAGCGGCTGAGCGTTGCCTATGAGCGAATCACCTGTCGCCGCCACCGACATGCTCGGCGTAAAGACCTTGAATCCGAGGATACGGACATCGGAGAGACCGTCAGGATTCACCACCGTCACGTTGTACGAGCCGACGGCGAGCTTGTTCGGTGACATTGCAGTGATCGAGTTCGAAGAGACGGCAATCACGTTCGTCGCGGGGATCCCCCCTATGTCGAGGGTCGCACCGGAGACGAAGTTGCCCCCCAAAATCGTGATCGGGGCGGAGACGCCGACGGGAACAGAATCGGGCGTTACGGAAAACACGGCGGGCGGCACGTTCGAGCTGACGGTGAAGGCGTTCGCTTTGATGACGGTCTTCCCGTCAGGATTCGTCACGCGCACGCTGTGCGATCCCGCACTGATATTCGACGGGACGAACAGCTGCAGGAGCGTGGTGCTGACAACGCCCTCGTAGAATGGGTCGACCAGCGTCGTGTCGATGCGCACGGTAGCACCGCTGACAAAATTTGTCCCGATGACATCGACGATCTGGCTGGTGTTCACGGTCCCCGGCGATACCTGCGTGATCGTCGGGGCAGGAGCGCCTGCTGCGGAGACACCGATATCATCGATCAGCCAGCCCCTGAATCCGTTATATTCAGCGTCCTTCGTGTCGAAACGGAATCGTATGAAGACCACGTTCCCGACGAGGCTGGTAAGATCGAAGTACTCACGAATCCATTTACCCCTCTGGCCGAGGCCGCCCGATGAATACTCCTTCCAGTCGTCCTGGTTGGCGTCATTGTCAAGAGGGTTGAGGAGCCCGCGGCCCAGCGGATTCCACGTTTGCCCCGAATCGATCGAGGCGTCGACATACATCACGTCGAACGAGGACGTGGCAATCCCTTCAATCTCCCACCAGGTCCAGAAACTGAGAAGGGGAGTTTTCTGGCCGACGAGGTTGATCGGCGGCGTGATGGCATCACCCGTATTGCTCCCGTTCGATGTACCCCCGTCGAGCGGATCCTGCACCACCTGCGTGAAGTCCCTCCCGATGTACGTGCCGGTGACATCCTCGCCATACCAGAATGCGTTGCTGCCGGAGAATGCCGCCGGCAGAAATCCGGAGTCGGGGAGAAGAACGAGCGTCGGGTTGATTGTGGGATTGAGGACTTCGATCTTCTGGGGTTGGTTTGCGATATGCCAGAACCCTGACGTCGTCCAGCCGGGAGCACCGGTTTCCAGCGAATCGATCCACGGTACGCTCACCGTCTGGACACCCAGCATCGCAGAGCGGGCCGCGGGCGAGAGCCCGGGCATGACCCGCGCGGGATGCACGCGCGGCCGCCGGGCGGCGGCATGCCGGGTCTGCGAGAGTGAACCGGTCCCCGCCAGCAGGCACAGCACAACAACGGGGAGAGTTCTTCGCATCAGGCTGATATTCATGAACGTGTCTCCTGGAATCAGGTTGCCGACAGACGGGTAGCTAGCGCGCCGGGGGAGGCGGCGGAGCCGGGAGCAGATCGATCGAGACACCGTGGTCGAACGCGATGGCGCTCGGCGACTGGTTGTCGATTCCCGGGAAAAAGACAAGCTTGATCATCTTGTTCAGGTTGCTGAACCGCCGGGCCATGAGCGCACGGGAGCCTCTCCCGCGCGAGGCTTCATCGCCGCCCGGCGGCGGGCTCACTTTGTGCGAGGCGGAAAGCGCGCTCTCCTTCGTGTTCCCCGAGAGGTTCATTGCATCCGCAAGGTCCGCCTTCGCCCTGGCGGGGGCGAAGGAGGGATCCAGCGCGCTCGCCTGCTTGAAGTAGACCCCGGCGGATTCAAAATCGCCCTGCCCTTCCTTCTCCAGGCCGATGGAATACGCCATGAACGCCTGGAGGTTCTTCGTGGGGATCTTCTGGATCGCTTCGATCTCTTCACGCGTGAGCGTAATCCCCATGTTCTTCACGACGCGGAACACCATTTCTTTCTGCACCCTGAAGAGGTTCCCGAGTTCGTCCGACTCCGTCTCCGGGGCGGGCGCGTTCCCCCTGGCGATGTCGACCGACGCAACGTCGAGCCTGAGCGTCCTGTCCGCGGACACATTGTATCTGCCGCCGACGATCTGGCCTGCGGCAAGGAACTTCCCGAGCCGGGGGGCCGTCGAGGGGTCCACCGCGCTGGAGGCGCTGAACTTCAGCTCCTTCATAAGTTCGTCGACACGCATCCGCTCGACGAGCTTGAGCTTCTTCACGTGGCCGAGGTCGATCGTCATCATTTCGCTCAGGCCTTCGCCGAGCGCCGAGAACCTCCCCTCGCTCCCCTGGTAGACAAGCGGGAACACCGCCACGGCGTTTGACGGGGTGTTCTGGCGGCCGAGCGAATCCTCGTTCGCGGCGAGGCCGCGGAACTGCTCCGCGATCAGCTCCTTCGTCACGACGTAGTAGCGCGCCTCCATCAGTTTGTGGTACGGCGACGACGACGCGATATCCGTGTAGTTGATGTACGCGGCGAGCGCCCCCTTCAGGTCGTTGTCGTACTCACGGGTCATGCCGAGGTAGAACAGCGTCTTCCCGTCGTGCTCGTTCGCCATCGACGCCTTCTTGAGGTAGTCGCGGGCCTGCGGATACTGGCGGGTCTCGAAGTAGATGACCCCCAGGTCGCGCAGTGCTTCGGGGTCCGCAGGGTTCGTGACAAGGCGCTCCTGGAGCTTCCGGACCGTCTGTTCATAGTCCTGCGGGTTCTCCAGCGACCCCGTCGTCCCGCATGCACACAGGACGATCGGGAGCGCAAGGAGAATGTACAGGCCGCGCGCTTTCATAGAGTCAGCTCCGGAGTAATGGCTTGATGCTTTCTGCCTTGAGGTGCGCCTTCTCGTAGGACGGGTCCTTCTCCAGGGCCTCGTTGAACTTCTTGTACGCGCCGTCGTAGTCGCCGCGCTCGACAAGCACAAGCCCCTCCGAATACGCCATCATGGCGTCAAGCGATTTCGTTTCCGTCCCCTTCTCGAGCTGGGCTTCGGTGATGTTGACGTTCACCGCTTTGGCGACCTTCGCGCTCAGCTTCTCGCAGAGCTCGAAGAAGTTGTCGGCGTCCCCCTTCACATCGTCGGTGGCAAGGATCTCCCCGGTTTCCACCTTGACCAGGCGCGCCCCGAGCCACATGTCCCCCTTGAACTTGATGAAACTTCCCATAACGACCGCATTCACACCGAGCTGCTTGCCGACGCGCACCGCGGAGTTCACGTCAAACTTGCCGGGGGTGTTCTCAAGCCCGATCTCCCCCATGAGCCAGGCGATCCTCTCGCGCTCGACGACCTTGAGCTGGACAGCCCCCCTGAGCTGGTTGATCATCAGCTCGGAGAAGCCCATCTCCATCGGATTGAACTTCTCCCTGTCGTCCACGGAGGAGTTCTTGAAGTCCAGGACGGCGATCGTCTTGATCCCGGGATCGGCGCGCTCCACCTGCATGTTCCCGGCCTTCTCCTGGCGCACCTTGTAGTAGAGTTTCAACAGCGGAGGGGCTTCCTCGTCGGGATTGAGCTCCACGAGCGGCGGCTCCAGGTCCAGCATCTCGCTCAGGGCGGTCTTCGCCTTCTCCTTGTTGTTCTTGGCGAAGTAGGCCCGCCCGAGACCGAGGAAGGCCTCGCGCCGCACCGGCCTGTCGAACGATTTTTCGGAGGCGATCTCCGAATACACCTTGATGGCGTTGTCAAAATCGCCGGCATTGAAATAGTCGATCCCCGTCTTCAGCTTGTCGTCTCCCTTTCCCTGCGCCCGGACAGACTGCGCCGAAAGAAGGAGTGCAGACAGCAAGACCACGCAGGAGCCCGTGCAGAATGCGCCGTGCACCATGCTCTTCATTGTCGTCCTCATAGCGATGCTCCTCTGATGTGTCTGTCGTTACCTCTTTATCAAATCGAACTGCGCCGGGATCGCGTCCGGCTTCACGAATTTCGGCTCGATCGCTATCGTGCGTTCACCCGGCCGGGGTGTGTATCCGTTCTTCTGCACCGAGACGGTGTGCCTTCCCACGGAGAGCGGAATTTCTTTCGGGGTTGTTTCCGTCCCCGTGACGCCGTCCACGACGATATACGCCCAGGTGCCCTTGCCGTTCAACAGCGATGTGACGTTGACGTTGGCCTGGAAGTAACATTTTCTCCCGTCAGGGCTCCCCGCCCTCGCCTCGATGACGTCCGACTTCCGGGCCGAGCCGTTCCGGAACACGACCGTTCTTGTCCCCGGCTTGACGGACACCCTGATCCCGCCGGCGGCGTTCTGCCACGGCCCGTCGTCGACGCTGACCTGTCCGTCCGGAACCGCCTCCAGCGTGAGCTCGGCATTCTCTACCCGCGGCGGATTCTGCACAGGAGGCGCCGCCTCCTTCTTTCCGCCGTCCGCCACGAGCGGAGGATTGGATTTTTCCGTGTTCTCCGGAACCGTCGCCGGGTGCGCGGGCCCCCTGGGCTGTGCCAGGACCACGGCAAGAGGGGCGCCGCCCGGGACCGTGACCGAGGTGTCAAGCCGGTTTCTCCCCCAGAGGACGGAAATCTTCCTTTTCCCCGCGGCCACCTGGAGATCGTTCACGGGGGTTTTGACCGGCACGCCGTCGATGTACACGCTCCCGTTCTCCGGGGAGAGCTGGAGCGTCAGGCGTCCTTCCTCAGTAAATACATAGGGGCGGATGACAAAGTACGTGACGATAAGCACGACGACGGCAGCTGCAATGATCCCGTACGTCTTCAAATTCGCAGGCTTTTCAAACGATTTCGACTTCGGCGGAAGCGGGCCCCCGGCGGGGCCGATGATCGTGGGCGCGTCCGTCAGCCTGTAGTCGCCCGCCTTCAGCGTCGATTCGAACCTCTCCAGCGCGGTCACCATCTCGGCGGCCGTCTGGTAGCGCTTCGCGGGATCCTTGTCGATCGACTTGACGACGATCTTCGCCAGCTCTTTCGGAATCGACGCGTTGAGCTTCTCGGGGGGCGGGATGCGCCCTTCAACGATCATCTGGGCGACGGCGAAGTCCGAATCCTCGGCCTTGAAGGGGACGCGCCCGGTCAGGCACTCGTAGAGCGCCATACCGGCCGAATAGATGTCGCCCCGCGCATCGACCTGGCCCAGACCCCGGATCTGCTCGGGGGACATATAGTAGAGGGTCCCGGCGGTCCCCATCGTCACCGTCGAAACGTTCGTCTTCTGGATCTTGGCGAGGCCGAAATCGGTGACCTTCACGATGTCGCCTTCGGCGAGCATCACGTTCCCCGGCTTGATGTCCCGGTGGATCACCCCCCCCCTGTGGGCGTGATCGAGTGCCGTCAGGAGCTGCTTGAATATGTGGACAACCCGCGGAACGGGAATGAGGACGGACTGCTTCAGAAGATCAGCGAGTGTCTTCCCCTTGACGAATTCCATGACGATGCAGACACCGAACTCGGTCTGCCTGAGCGCGAAGATTGAGACGATGTTCGGATTCTGGAGCTTGGCAAGCGCCTTTGCTTCCGACTGGAAGCGCTTGAGAAAATTCGGGTCGCTGGCAATGAGCACATCCATCATCTTGAGGGCGACGTCCCTGTCGAGCGTGGTGTCGGTCGCCCGGTACACGACCCCCATGCCTCCGCGCCCGAGGACTTCGAGGATCTTGTACGTATCAATAACCTTGCCGATCATTGGGTCCATGGCGCCGTCATTTCTTCCCGGGTTTCCAGATGGATTTCAATTTTTCCCTGCTGCGCGAAAGGGGGCTCAGCGTCGTCTGTCCCACGTCGACACGCACCACCTGCACGGTGATATTGTCGCTTCCCCCCCGCTCGTTGGCAAGCTGAATAAGCTGCCGGCAGGCGCGCTCCGGCGTGTTGCCCATGACGATCTGCCGCATCTCTTCGTCTTCCACATGGTTGAAGAGGCCGTCGGTGCACATCAGGTAGTGGCGGCTCGAGGTGAGGGGCATGTCGTCGAAGAAGTCCACTTCCGCGGTCGGGCGGGGGCCCATCGCGCGGTACAGGTGTGACCGTTCGGGGTGGTTCCGCGCTTCTTCGTGCGTGATGATGCCGCGGCGGACCATTTCGGCGACCTTGGAGTGATCGTGCGTAAGCTGCGTGATCCCCCGCTGGTTGATCTTGTACACGCGGCTGTCGCCGATGTTGCCGATGTAGGCGTGCCCGTCGCGGAGCACAAGGACGACGCACGTCGTTCCCATCCCCCGGTACTGCGGTCCCGTTCCGCTCTTTCGGTAGATCGCCTCGTTGGCGGCGGAAAATGCGCGCCGGAGATTGCCGATGACCGAAGGATCGGTGCCGGCGTAGTACGCGGCCCCGAGCTCCTTCACCGCGATCGTGCTCGCCTCGCGCCCCGCGTTCTGTCCCCCCATGCCGTCGGCGATCACGAAGAGCTGGCCGCCGGGACAATTCAGGTCGACGTTTCCCTCGGGAAACTTGCCGAACGAATCCTGGTTTTCCGAACGGACCGATCCGACATGGCTTTCGTTGCCGAACGAGATTTTTCTCATGCCGGGCTCACGAAGCGGTACCGGCCTTTTTCAGGATCGTGGCCTTGACGAGCCCGAACCGGATCGGTGCATCAGGAGCGACCTCCGTGTCAGCGGTGATCTTCTTGTCGGCGAGGTACGTGCCGTTCTTGCTTCCCAGGTCGCGGAGCGCGACCTTGCCGGCCCGGACCGTGATGATCGCATGGTTGCGCGAGATCGAGGCGTCGTCAACCGCGACGTCGCTCGTCGAGAGCCGCCCGACGGTGTTCTCCCCTTCCTTCAGCACAATCGTGGACTTTTCGCCCCGCACGTTCTTGAACTCAAGGACGAACCTCGGGAGAGACAGGAGGTCCGCAAGCTGGGACTCATCGATGAGCATCGTGGGGGCCGCATCCCGGGGCTGGGGCGCGGGCGGTTTTTCCTGCGCGACCTCGGCCGCACGGACGGGGGTCGGGGGTTCCGGTGCAGCCGGTTCTACGACCGGCTGCGGTTTGACCGGCGCTTCCCCGATCCCGAATGCGTCCTCGTGCGCCTGGGGGGCTTTCGCCGCCGGGGGCGCGGGGGCCGGTTCGAAAGCGGCGGGCGGAGCGGATTCGGCGGGCCTCCGGCGCTGCGGCGGAGCTTCGGGTTCCGGCGGAAGGTTCTTCGGCGGCGGCGGGAGCGGATCGGCGGCCTGGCCGGACTCGATCGAGAAGATGAACGTGAACGTGTTGGCAAGCATGATCACGTGCTTCTTTTCGAGCTTCACCTTCCCCTGCACAGGCTTGCCGTCAAGGAGCGTCCCGTTGTGGCTCTTGAAGTCCTCGAGATAGTACGAGCCTTTTTTCTGATCGAAGAAGATGCGCGCATGCTTGGCCGAAAGAACCCCGCTCTTGATCAGGAGATTGCATTCGGGACCGTGACCGATGACCGCTTCTTCGACAATCTCGTACGACTTGCCGGCCAGCGCGGCGGATTTCGAATTCAATCGAGCGTACATGGGCGCATGAGATGGTTGTTATCGATGCCTTTGCGGCTGGTCAGGCCTGAAAGCTGAAGATACTGTATTCTGCGCGTTATAGTCAAACAACGGCCGTGTGCCGCCCCCGGGATGTGATCCCTGACAGACCTGCCGAAAACGTCCGGTTTCATTGGACTTACGGGGACACTCCGGCGGATTCCGGATCCCGTGGGGGAAGAGATGGCACCCGGCGGCAGCGAGGCGCCAGCGCATCGAAGGGGGCGCCGGCGTGTCGTACGTTCCTCGCATGTGTGCATCCGTGATGCCGGGTGTGGGGAGAGAACACGTGTGTTGCTAACGATAGTAAAAATAAGCGATTGAAAAGTCAAGGGAGAGCAAACGGCTGTCCTTTTTTGACGAATTCTCGTATCTTGGCGGAACGATCACAACCAGCGGGAATACCCACATGAAGGAACCGGCTCTCGAGAAATTCATCCGTTATGCGAAAATCGACACGCAGTCAAGGGACGATTCGGATACATACCCCAGCACGAAAAAGCAGTTCGACCTCCTCAACCTCCTCCTGAAGGAGCTGAAGGAGCTCGGCCTGAAGGACGCAAAAATCGACCAGTACGGGTACGTGCTCGCCACGCTCCCGTCGAACCTCCCCCCTTCCCATGCGGCCCGCGGCAAGGTCCCCGTGATCGGTTTCGTGGCGCACGTGGACACCTCCCCGTCGGCCTCCGGCACAAACGTCAAACCCCAGGTCATTCCCGCCTACGCGGGGGGAGACATCGTCCTGCCGGGTGACCCGTCGGTCGTCATCCGCGAGGTGGAGAACCCGGAGTTGAAGAGGAATATCGGCAAGCCGATCGTCACCTCCGACGGCACGACGCTCCTGGGCGCCGACGACAAGGCCGGGTGCGCGATTATCATGACGGCGCTGCAGACGCTCGTCGCCCCGGGCGACATCCCGCACGGCGACATCCGGATCGCGTTCACCCCGGACGAGGAGGTAGGCGCGGGGACGAAGTTCTTCGACGTCAAGGCCTTCGGGGCGCAGTTCGCCTACACGGTCGACGGCGACACGCCCGGCGAGCTGAACAAGGAGACATTCAGCGCGAACCTCGCGGTGATCACGGTGCACGGCAGGAACATACACCCGGGGAGCGCCAAAGGGATCATGGTCAATTCCCTCAGGGCGATGGCGGATATCGTCGCGCGGATGCCGAAGGACATCGCCCCGGAAACCACCGAAGGGTACGAGCCGTACATTCACCCCCACATCATCGAAGGGGAAGAGGCGCGCTCCACGCTCAAAATACTGCTCCGCGATTTCAACACCGCGGGGCTCGACGTCCTGAAGCGGAAGCTCGAGGCCGTCATCGCCGAGGTGCGGGAGCTCCACCCGAAAGCGAAGATCGAGATGCAGATCATCGAGCAGTACCGCAACATGAAGGACTACATGGGGAAGGACAGCCGCGTGCTCGAATGCATGTGGGAGGCGACAAAGCGCGCGGGGCTCGATCCCCGCTGGGTGCCGATCCGCGGGGGAACCGACGGATCCCGCCTGACGGAAAAAGGCCTCCCCACGCCGAACCTGTTCACCGGGGGACAGAACTATCACGGGCCCACCGAATGGCTCTCCGTCG
>DATJPH010000594.1:0-4821 GCA_035506475.1 Bacteroidota bacterium
GAGAGATAAGGGAATGGTCCAAGACTAAAGGCTGGCTCGGTGATTGACGATTGGGAATGCCTTGACCTTGCTCTCCGGGGAGACGAGAACGCATGGCGCGATCTCTTCGAGAGGCATTACCCGCCGCTCGTGAGGATGGCATCCTCAATCACAGGGTCGATTGAAACCGGACGCGATCTCGCGCAGGAGTCATTCGTGAGGATCCTCCACGTCCGGATCAGGCACCATACGGGGACATTCAAGTCGCTTCTTTCGACGATCGCCTACCATCTCGCATTGAAGGAGAGGTCCCGACGCATCTCCCGGCCTTCATCAGACCCGGGATTGCTCGCCGACGGCGCACCCTCCCCGCTGGAGCGTGTCATCCGGGATGAGACCGGCCGGATCATCTTCGGCGTCATTCAATCGCTGCCACGCGAGCAGCGGGAGATCCTCTCGCTCCGATTGATTGCCGGACACAGCTACGAAGAAATCGCCGGGATAACAGGGATCCCGATCGGCACAGTGAAATCCAGGATGTTCTATGGCGTGAAGGCCTGCCGGGAACTGCTGAAAGAACGAGGAGTATCCAGATGACACACCCCGGGGAAGACTCGATTCTCAAGTTCACTCTTCAGTTACTCGATGAGCCTGAGAGCGCAAGTGTCCAGGAGCATCTTTCCGGCTGCGCGCAGTGCAGGGTTTTTCACGAGAAGGCCCTGGGCGACATAGCGCGGTTGCGGAGTATCGACTTCGACATCAACGCGCCCGCGCCCCCCCCCGTGCTCACACGACGGATTCGCCGGAGGCCCCATGTATGGCGCTGGGCGGCGGCGCTGGCAGCGGGATTCCTTCTCGGATATCTTACGGCAAATCTCTCAGCACCCCATCACCCGGTTCCGGTGGGACAGCACCTTGTCCCCACGTCGGAACAGGGAGACTCCTCAGGATTCGTTTCCTGCCAGGCAGTGGATGTGACAGCTTCAGTCGGGGGAATTCGCTGATTTACGGGCGTGCGGGGGCAAAGGCTGAACGCGCAGCGCGGAATATACCGTCGAGCATCGGACGGGTGAGCCGGCCGGTGAACGTGTTCTGCTGGCTCGGGTGGAACGAGGCGATGAACGTGTACTGGCCGAGCGCATAGCGGGCGCCGTGGCCGAACGCGGGCCGTTTCCGGAATTCGATCAGCCCCATCTCGCGGAATGCGTTCAAGGCGTTGTCGAACCCGATGCGCCCCAGACCGACGACCACGCGCACGTTCTTCAGAAGCGCGATCTCGCGGTGGAGGAACGGACGGCAATGCAGAATCTCCTCAGGGAGAAGTTTATTCTGGGGCGGGGCGCAGCGGCACGTGGCTGTGATGTAACAGTCGGTGAGGGAGAGTCCGTCGCGGAGACCGATCGATTCACTCTGGTTTGCAAAACCCGCACCGTGGAGCGAGCGCAGGAGCCAGTTGCCGCTCTCATCCCCGGTGAACATGCGGCCGGTCCTGTTCCCCCCGTGCGCCGCGGGGGCAAGTCCGACGATAAGCAGGCGCGCCCGGGGATCCCCGAACCCGGGAATCGGCTTCCCCCAGTATTCCTCGCCGGCAAACCTCCGCACCTTCACGCGCGCCGTCAGCTCGCGCCAGCGGACTAGCCGGACGCAGCGGCGGCATGCGATAACATCGCGGCGGAGAGCGGCGAAACCGCCTGAAGCCATCCTCTTACTTCCCCTGTTCGATGACCGGTGCGGGTCCGAGCACATCCTCCACGGTGAGGAACTTCTCCGGCGCAATGTGGAGCGCCGAGACGCTCTGCCCGACCTCTTTCCTGTCCCCCACGACGACGAACAGGAGATTCTCCGGCGTAATGTATTTCCGGGCGACCCTCTCCACGTCGGAGGGTGTCACGGCGAGAATCTTCCCCGTGTAATTGTTGAAGTAGTCATCGGGAAGCCCGTAGATTACGAGTTCCTCTAGCTGCGCGGCGATCTGCGCGACGGATTGGAACTCCGAGGGGAAGCCGAGCGCGACGTAATTCCTCGCCCTTTCCACATCGGCGGCGGGAACGGGCTCGAGTATCCCTTTGAGCTCCCTGATGAATTCCTCAAGGGACTTGTCCGTCACGGACGTCTGGACGGAGGCTGCCGCGATGAACGGGCCGGCAAGCGGGCGAAATTCAAACCGTGAGCCCGCGCCGTACGTGTAGCCGTGTTTTTCTCTCAGGTTCATGTTGAGCCGCGAGGTGAACGACCCGCCGAGAATCGTGTTCATGACGACGATGGCGTAGTAATCGTCCGTCAGCCGGGGGACGCCCACACGCCCGATCTCGATCACCGACTGCGCGGCGCCGGGCTTGTCCACGAAAAGGAGCGATTTTCCCTTCACCTGGCTCACGGGCGGGACGGACGGGGGAGGCGCGGGCTCACCCTTCCAGTCGCCGAAGGCGCGCTCCAGCTTCGGTATCATCTCGTCGGACGTAACGTCCCCCACCACGACGATCGTCGTGGCGGCCGGGACGATGTACCCGTCATGGAATTTCCTGAGATCGTCAACCGTCATCCCGCGGAGGGACGATTCCGTCCCCCCGGTCTGCCGGCCGTACGGATGGTCCCCGTACAGGGTCCTGTTGAAGAGCACCGATGCAAGCGCACTGGGCTCGTCACGGGCCTCAAGCAGTGAGGTGAGCCTCTCCTTCCGGAGCCGTTCAAGCTCATTGGCCGGAAAACGCGGCCGCCTGGTGACATCGGCCAGAAGGCCGAGCGCGGAATCGAGCCTTGCGACCGGCGTGTGGAGGGCGATCCCCATGATACTGAATCCCGACGACGCGGAGATATCGGCGCCGAGGAAGTCTATGGCATCGGCAAATTCCAGCGAGTTGCGCGAGCCCGCGCCTTCGGTCATCATGGAGGCGGTCATACTCGCCAGTCCCGTCTTCCCCTCCGGGTCCATCAGGGCGCCGGCACGTATGACGAGGTTCACCTGGACCAGAGGAACCGAGTGCTTCTCGAGAAGAAGCACTTTGATCCCGTTGGCGAGCGCCAGATGAGAGATCGGGGGGAGCCTGAGCGAGGGGGGCGGCCCCAGCTTCGGCGGGCCGCTCCTGTCCGGCTGGGCGGACACATCGCCCGCGGAGAGCGACGTCAGGAGCGCAAGTGTCAGGAACGCGATCGAGACGTGCCGGGAGGTGCGGACGTTCAAGCGTGCTTGGTTCATCACCGGGCCTCCTTCGTTGCGGCAAGCTCTCTCTTCCCCGTCGGGACGATGCTCAGGATGACCCGCCCGTCGTCCCTGAGCCACGTGTTCGCCATGGCCTGGACCGCGGCAGGGTCGATCGCTTTGTACCGGGCAAGGTCCTCATTGAAATAGTCGGGGTTCCCCGTGACCGAAACGTAGCCGTTCAACTGGTCGGCGATCTCCCCGAGATTCTCCAGGCGGTCGAGAAACGACGATTCGAACTGGTTCACCGCGCGCCCGAGCTCGTGCAGGGAGGGGGGTTCGGCCTTCACACGGTTGATCTCTTCCTGTATCACGCGCTCGAGCTCCGTGAGGGTGTGGCCGCTCCTGGCGGTCGCAATGATCTCGAACGTCGAGCTGAGACGGGAGGATGCCTGAAACGCGGAAACGTCCTGCGCGATCTGCATGTCGTAAACGAGCCTCCTGTAGAGCCGCGAGTTCTTCCCCCCCGCGAGGACGCTCGCAAGGAGATCGAGCTCGGCGTCCCCGGGGGTGTATCCGGCGGGGGTCAGCCACGCCATGTAGAGGCGCGGGAGCTGCACCTTGTCTTCCTGCACAATGCGCTTTTCCGAAGAGAGGTATGCCACGGGAGCGGGCTGGGGGGGGACGGGAGCCCCCGGCTTGATATCGCTGAACCAGTACTCGATCCGCTGCCTCGTCTTCGCCGGATCAATGTCGCCCGCGACGACGAGGCTGGCGTTGTTCGGGAGATAATATGTCCTGAAGAAGTTCACGACGTCTTCATAACTTGCGGCCGAGAGGTCGGCCATCGAGCCGATCGTCGGCCAGTGGTAGGGGTGGTCGGGGGGGTAGAGATTGTCAAGCAACAGGAGCGAGGCAAGGCCGTACGGTCGGTTCTCGTAACTCTGGCGGCGCTCGTTCTTGACGACATCGCGCTGCGCGTCCACCTTCGCCGGGGTCATGGCATCGACAAGGTATCCCATCCTGTCGGATTCGAGGAACAGCGGCAGGTCGAGCGCGTTGCTCGGCACGTTCTCGTAAAAGTTTGTCCGGTTTGCGGTCGTCGAGGCGTTGTTCTCCCCGCCGGCGGCCTCGAGCCACTGGTCGAGTTTCCCCTCGGGAGCGTCTTTCGACCCCATGAACATCAGGTGTTCGAACAGGTGCGCGAGCCCGGTGCGCCCCGGCTTCTCCCGCGCCGATCCGACATGGTACCAGATGTTCACGCTCACGGAGGGGACCGTGTGGTCTTCGTGGAGGATCACGTCGAGACCGTTCGGGAGCCTGAACCGGGTGTACGAGACGGTGAGCCGCGTGTCGCCCGCCTGCGCGAGCGAGGATGCCATGACGAGAACGATGAACAGCCGTTTCATTCTTCCTCCTTTGAAAATCTTCACCTGCCGGGATCGAACACCTGGCCGACGATGAGGGTGTAGCCGGAGACCGTCATGTCGTCGCTCCCGAGCACCCGCTCCACGCGCTGCTCGTCGGCCTTCCACCGCGTGGAATTCTCAAGCGTGTGCCCGATCCGCTCGGTCAGCGCCGCGAATTCGCCGCTTGATTCGTACTGTTCCGCATCGGCTTTCGAATTCCATATCGTGACGGAGACGAGCTCGTGGCTGTCCTTCCCCTGCCCGGTCAGGAACGCGAAACGGCATCCCGGCATG
>DATJPH010000595.1:0-13665 GCA_035506475.1 Bacteroidota bacterium
GAACCGCGCGAGGATGTCCGTCGCGGTATATCCCTCGGGATGGCCGACGTGGAGCCCCGCCCCGGAGGGGTACGGGTACATGTCGAGAATGTAGGCTTTGGGCTTCGTCGGGGCGTCTTCCGAGCGGAACGTGCTCTGCTCCTCCCAGTACTTCTGCCACCGCGGCTCGACTGTCGAAAATGGATACTGCATTCCCTACGATCCGGCGAGTTGTTGTTTCGACTGATTAATGTACAGCATTGCCGTTGCCAGGCTCCCCAGCCGCATCCGATCCCGGATTTCCACCGCCGTCGCCCCCTCAAAGGCCATGAGGAGCGCCGCGGTGTGCCTGAGCGAATACGGTGTGATCGGCTTCCCCCCTTCCCCCTTCAGACCCGCGCGCACGAGATAGTGGGACACCCTGTCCCGGACGCCGCGCGTGGTCATTCTCTTCCCCCTTGTCCGGTTCCCCGCGCTGGCGAACAGGGGCTCCCCCGGCGCGAGCGGGGAGCGCCCGGCGATGTACGCATCGAGGGCCGCGGCGACATCCGGCGGGAGAAGCACGGCCTGGTCTTTGCGGACGCGTCCTTTCCCCTGCACCCGGAGCCTCATCCCCTCCGGCCCGGCGACCCTGTCGCCGGCGTCGGCCCGGATGATCTCGATCTCCGAGAGAGCGCACCCGAGCATGAGCTTGATGAACGCGAAGTCGCGCAGTCCTCTCTCGTCCGACCGGTCGACGACAGAGAGGAGGAGATCGACGTCCGCTTTCGTCAGCGATGCCCTCGAGTGGACCCGCGGCCGGCTGTTCCCCCCGACATGCAGCGCCGGGTTCTCCCCGATCACGTTCGTCCTGACAAGGTAATCACAGAACCGGCGCAGGGCGGTCAGGTACGTGGACACCGATACCGCGCTCAGCCTCTTCCGGGAGGTCAGGTGCCGTTTGTACCGTTCGACCCCCTCCCTTGTGATGCTCCGCGGCCGTTCCCGCGAGTACCAGCGGACGAACTCTCTGAGTGCCCTGCCGTACGTGCCGCGGGTTTCCGGGCGCATGAGCCGCAGGCTCTTCAGGAATCCGTCATACTGTCTCGCCAGGGGGCCGGGAGGTAGCCTGGTGCGGGTGTTGGCTTTGGGGGTCATGGGGTGCAATAACAGAAGTTAACAATTCACCGGGAGGAATGCAACGTGGCGGGGGAAACCTCAGAGGATCTTCAGGACCATCATCGTGATATCGTCCGATTGCGGGGCCCCCTGCGTGTGGAGAAGCACGTCCCTGTGGATTGCATCGAGGATCTCCTGTGCCGTGCCCGGGATCGCCCCCCGGATGGCACGTTCAAGTCGCTCCTCCCCGTACTCCTCCTGCCGCGTGCTCATCGCCTCGCTGACCCCGTCGGTGAAAAGGACCAGCGTGTCTCCGGCCCTGCACTGCGCAAAGCCCTCCTCGTAAGGGGTCGTCGTCTTCATCACGCCGAGGATCATCCCCCCGAGGTCCAGCCGGTCGAACGAGCCGTCGGCATGCACGAGATACGGGTAGTTGTGCCCCGCGTTGACGTAGGTGAGGGTCCTGCGCACAGGCTCGATCGCTCCCCAGAAAAACGTGACAAACTTGTTCCCCCCCGTATTCTCGCACATCAGGTCGTTGACCCGGCCCGTGAGCTCGCCAAGGCTGAGGTTGAGGGGGACGAGGGCCCGGATCGTCGCCTGCAGGTTCGCCATGAGCAGGGCCGCGGGGGAGCCCTTCCCGGAGACGTCGCCGATGGCGATGATGTACCTCCCGTCGCTCATCCCGAGCACGTCGTAGTAATCCCCCCCCACCTGCTTGGAAGAGATGTTCGCCGCACTCAGCATGTAGCCGGGGATGTCCGGCAGGACGCTCGGCAGGAGCCCCTTCTGTATCTCCCGCGCAATGAGGAGCTCGTCCTCCATCTTCTGTTTTTCGATCGCCTCTTTGAACAGGCGCGCGTTCTCCAGCGAAATGATCGCCAGGTTCCCGATCGAGGAGACGAATTCGAGATCCGCCCGGCTGAACTCCTCGCGGCTCATCTTCTCCCCCAGGAGGATCTGCCCGCGGGATTCCCCCTGGAGGCGGATCGGCACGATCACCGTGATCCCGAGCGAGGCGAGCGCCTCGCGGACGTCCACGACGCCTTCGACGACCATGTCGGCGACGCGCACGGGGGCGCTGATCTTCGCCAGGCCCGCCAGCAGCTCCCCCTGGGGCACCTGGCCGGCGATCTTCGCGGCGACGATTCTCATGTCCGCGCCGTCGCGCAGGCTGATGATGTACCGGGCCGGGAGGAATCTCCCCAGCAGGGAAAGCTCGAGGAGCCTGACCTGCCGGTCCGGGTCGAGCAGGGCGCTGAACTCCTTCCCCGTCTCGAAGAGCGTATTGAGGTCCTGGATCTTCTGGTCCAGCTGCCTGTTGACGCGCTGCAGCTCGTTGATCGTCAGGGCCTTCTCGATCGCGGTGGCGGAGATGTTGGCAAGCGAGCGGAGGTACGTCACCTCCCGCGCCGCGAGCTTCCGCTTCGCGGCCCTCCCGCCGAAACCGAGCACGCCGATCGTCTTCTCCGCGATCACGAGCGGCAGGACGAGCGTGACCCCCTGCGCCCTGAAGTATTTCACCCACGCGTGCCGGCGGGCGTCGACCGAGGCGATCTCGAACGCCGTGCGCGGCACCCTGCCGATCTTCACGCTCGTCCCCCGGAGATCCGCCGGGAACCCCTTCACGGTCTCGACGACGTACTCTCCCTTCCCCCGCTCGAGGAGCACCATCCCCCGCATCGAGAGAATTTTCCCCATGATCGTGAGAAGGATGTGGCTCAGGATAAACGGGAGCTCGAGCGAGGAGTTGATGACCGTGCTGAATTCGAAGAGGGCCGCGTTCTCAAACCGGCTTTCGCCGGATTCGGCAGGGGCCGCCGTGGCAGGTGCACTGCGGGGTCGTGGCATGGGGGGGACTTACCGGGGGAGATATTTGATCAGGCGGACCTCGTTGGCTTTCCCCGGGACGATGGAATACTCCACCCTGTCCATGAGGGATTTCATCAGGTGGACGCCCAGGCCGCCCCGCCGGTAGTGCGTCAGGTACTCCTTCATGTCAAGGGGCTGCACCTGCATCGGGTTGAAGCGGATCCCGTCGTCCTGGATCGCCACTTCAAACGTCCCGTTGCCGGCATGGACGTTCACCTGGATGATCTTCGTGGGGTCCGACCGGTAGGCGTGCTTGATGACGTTCGTGCAGGCTTCATCGACGGCAAGGGCGATCTTGCTGATGTCCTCGTCGCTGAACCCGAAGGCCCGTGCGGCTTCCGAGACGAAATCGCGGACGGCGATGAGCCGTTCCGTCCGGCTTTCGACCTGTATGCTGGAGGTCTTCACGTCCTATTTGGCCCTGTCAAAGAACCGGGTCACGGCTTCCTTTTCCTCTTTGAAGATCTCGTACAGGAGCGGGAACCCGAGCAGGTCGAACACGTTGTACACCTTCGGCGACATGTTCGTCAGCTTGATATCCCCCTTGTTGTTCCTGACGTCCTCGATGAACGCCATGAAAACGCCCAGTCCCGCGCTGCTGATGTAGGAGAGGTCCCTGCAGTTGACAACGATCCGGTACCGCTGGCTCTTCAGCAGATTCTGAAAAGCCTCCTCCAGTTTCGGCGCCGTGTGGGCATCGAGGTACCCCTTGAGTTCGAGGATGCTGACATTTTCTGCTTCGCGTTGCCCAATCTTGAATTCACTCATCGATCGTCCTCCGGTTGCGAATCGCGCATTAAGTGCGCCTGGCGGATCCGTTCCATTTCAACACGACGAGGGTCAGGTCGTCGTCGTTTGCCCGGTGTTCCGTGAACCTGCTGACCGTGTCCAGAATCTCTTCTTTGATGCCTGCGGCTGTTTTTCCCCGCGCCGCACGCGCCGCCGTCATCAGGCGCTCGTACCCGAATTCGTCATCCCCGCAACGCGCCTCCGTAACGCCGTCCGTGTAGAAAACGCACACATCGGCCTCTCCCAGGATGATGACCTCTTCCTGGATCGCGTCGTCGAACTTCGCGCCGCGGGAGAGACCCATCCCCAGGCCGTTCGGCCGGACGTACGCCACCTCTTCCCCCCGGATGTGCAGCATCGGACAGTGCCCCGCGCGTGCAACGGTGAGCCGGCCGGTGACCGGGTCCAGGATTGCGTAAATTAAGCTAACGAACGAGTGTTTGTCAATAGAATCGGCGAGCGCCTCGTTCGCCTTCACCATGAACTCTTTCGGCGACGAGCAGATCCTCCCCAGCGCCTGGAAGATCCCTTTCATCTCCGACATGTAGAACGCAGCCGAGACCCCCTTGCCCGAGACGTCCCCGACGGCGATCCCGATCCGCCCGTCAGGGAGCTCCATGAAATCGTAGTAGTCGCCCCCCACCTCGAACGCCGGCGTGGAGATCGCATCGAGATCAATCGAGGCGGCCTCGGGGACGTGCTGGGGGAGCAGCCGCTTCTGCATCTCCTGCGCGACGAGCATCTCCCTGTACAGGCGCTCTTTTTCCAGCGACTCCCGGATGAGCCTGGAGTTCTCGATCGCCACCGTCGCCTGGTCGGCGAACGCGGAAATGGCCTCCACGTCGTCCCTGACAAACCCGAACGACTCCTTCTTCGTCGCGTAGAGGATCCCCGCAAGCCCCGTGTGCGACACGAGGGGAACGACGACAAGGGATCCCGCAAACGGCAGGCGCTTCTTCAGGTGGGCAAACCGCGGGTCCCGTTCGATGTCGTCGACGACGATCGCCTTCCTGTCGCTCACAACGCTGTCGCGGATCCCCCGCCGCTCCGGCGAGACGAGCATGTCGATGTCGTCCTGGGTGATATTCTTCATCGCCGCCACCTGCACCGCGTAGGAGTCCTCCTCCCGGGGCGACGCCCCGTCCTCCCCGCGCACGGAGGCGATGATCTCGAGCCAGCAGCTCGACGCGCCGACAACCTGCAGCGTCATCGACGTCACGTTGTCGACGAGCTCGTTGAAGTCGAACACCTGCGTCACAAGCTTCGACAGCGTATGGAGCGAGGACACCTCGGAGCGCTTCCTGTCGAACGCCTCCGCGGTGGGCAGATGGAAGAGCGTGCTCACGAACGCCGTCCCCGCGTAGAGCGCCCCGAAGATCGCCACGAGCTGGACGAACTGGAAGAGCGGGTGCGAGTAGTACAGGAGCGATTTCCTCAGGAGCGTCCCCCCGCCGAGCTGCACGGCGATGGCGGTGAACCCGACAAAGAGGAAGAACCCGCTCGCCAGGCTGAAGAGCTTCTCCCTTTTTGTCAGGTACACGATCCAGGGGAGGCGGAAGGAGTTCATGACCGCGAAGAGGATCGCAAAACCGAAGAGGATGTTCGTGGCGACCGATGAATCGAGCGCCCGCGTCGTCAGGCACGATGCCGACGTCCCGAGGAGGAGGATGGAAAAAATCAGCCAGTTGCGCCGCGCCGCGGGCTTCCTGTTGATGAGGATCATGTCGCGGAGCAATCGGTAGACGATGATGGAGAAGACGCCGAAGGCGACCGCCACGAGGGAGGCAAGAAAGATGCTCGGGTAGTCCAGGGGGACGAGGGCCTGGTTCTTCGTGTCGAACCCGCCGACGCCCGAGGCGGAAAGCCCGATCGCCGCCAGGATCATCGCGCACATCGTGATAAGGAGGAACCCGAGCTTGCGGACCGGCGTGCTCTCGCGCCGTGACGCCAGCGGATCGATCACGAGGTACAGGAGCGCAAGCGATCCGATAATGAGCAGCTCGCGGATCAGGCCGAGCCCCATGAGGTCAAGTTCGACGTTCTTCTCGACGACGTCGAGCGCGAACTTGAAAATCACGAGGAGGAAGGCCCCTCCGAGTATGAACACCCGGCGGAGTTTCATGCGCACGCCGCTCCGGAGGTGCCTATACCGTGATCGTCAGCCACGAATCGCTCCTGTACTTCCTGTAGATTAACAGCGAATAGGATATGATGTATATCGGGAGGGCCAGCCACGCCCCCGGCAGGCCGAACCCCATCCTGACCCCCAGGAGATAGCAGAGCGGGAGGAAGATCACCCAGTGGGTCAGGACCTCGACAAGCATGACGTAGACCGTTGCGCCCGCGGCCTGGAGCGCGTGTGCAAGGACGATCCCGGAGGCGTAGAACACCTGGGCCGCACCGGCGATCCTGAGGATCGGTCTTGCGATCTCCGTGACCTCGCGGTTCGTCGTAATGAGAATAATCACAAGATCGGGGACGAGAATGAACAGCGCGCCAAGGACGATCGTGAAGTAGGTCGCCAGCCGGCCCGCCTCCTTCCCGTACCTGCGCGCCAGCTGCCGCTTCCCGTTCCCGAGGCTCTGCCCGACGAGCGTCTGCGCCCCCATGCCGAACCCGAAGCAGGGGAGAAACGACATGAAGAGCGCCGTGATGACAACCTGGCTCGCCGCCTGCTGGACGGTCCCGATCATCCCCGTGATCGATACGAAAACGAGGAATCCGAGGAGGATCAGGATGTTCTGGAACGAGACCGGAATCGAAATCCTGACGATCTGGCGGAGCGTTTCGGCGCTCAGCCTGAGCCGGGCATAGTACTTGTATGTTGTTCGGTACCGGCGCCGAAAAGTTACACCGAGGAAGAACAAACACCCGACGACGTTGCTTATGGCGTTGGAGGCCCCCGCGCCCGTCAGGCCCATCGGACGTATCCCGAACGCCCCGAAGATCAGGACGTAATTGAGGGCGATATTCGTAAAATTGATGATGATCGCCGAATACATGAAGATATGGGTGTCCCCGATGCCGTTGAAGAACCCCCTGTACGAGACGACGAAGAGGAAGAACATGAGCCCGAGGAAGCGCCACTGCATGTACCCTGTCCCCGCGACCGCCACCGCATGGTCACTCGAGAAAAAGTCAATGACGTTGTAGGAGAAGAGGTATCCGGGGGCGCCGAAGAGGACCCCCAGGATCAGCGCGAGGAGGAGGGAATTGTTGAGCACGCTCCCGGCGCCGGCGTAATCGGACGACCCGGTGCGCCGGGCGATCAGGACATGCGTGCCGGTGGCCAGGCTGGAGAACACGCTCGTGATCGCCCACGAGGCAAGCATCCCCAGACCCATGGCGGCAAGGACGACGGAGGTGTTTTCAAGCCTCCCCACCATCGCCGTGTCCACGACGGAAACAACCATCTGCGCGGAGAGTCCGGCCACGGCAGGCGCCGAAATTCGCATGACTGTCCGCGTGAGTGGTCTGTCCGGTAGGAAGCCCATGCAGTCCTGGAGAGACTCTGATCTGATGGAAAACGGAGCGTGTCGCCTCCGGCGCCTCCGTCGGGCCGCCGGGAGCCGGCCCTGCAACTACACCGAGAGCTGGGCGATGAACCGGTCGGCGTCCCGGGCAAAGGCCGTCGTCGGATAGTTCTTCTTCACGCGCTTGTACAGATCAATTGCCTTCTCCCTGTCGCCGGCCTGCCCGTAATCCCGCGCGGCGTTGTTCAGGTTCTCCGCCGCGCTGATGTCCTTGGGATACTGCGTCGCCGCTTTCTCAAACGATGCGGCAGCCTCCTTGAACATCCCCTTCGCCTCATAACATGCGCCGATGCCCGACAGGCGCGCAACGGCAAGAAGCTCGCCCGAGGGGCTGCAGTCGTCGAATTCCTTCAGGGCCTCGTCGAACCGCCCGAGCTGGAGGTACGCGCTGGCCAGGTAGAACCTCGCGATGTCGCCGGCGGCGGAATTCCCGTAATTGTCCACGATCGACTTGAGCCCCTGGATGTTCTTCTCGGGGATCCCGTCGACGGCGGTCTGGTACTGCCCCGCGTCGAATGTCTCGAATATCGCGCCCATCGCTGTGACGGCCTTCTCGTTGTTGTCGGACCGGTTCTTGGCGTAGATGACGGTCGCAAATACCGCGACGACGAGCACGGTGAGGCCGATGCTGATGTTGCGCTTGTTCGCCTCGTAGAACGACGTCAACTTCACGTACGTCGATACGAGCGCGTCTTCCTTCAGTTCCCGTTTGGAGATTTTCTTCTTCGGTCGGAGCATCGCGTTGAACGGTCCTTTGCCGGTTTTGTGAATGCGAACTGCGTATTGACGTGCGCCCGTCGGGAGTCGAACCCGAAACCTTTGGCTCCGGAGGCCAACGCTCTATCCAATTGAGCTACGGACGCAATTATATGGCGGGCGGGTGTAACCCATCATAAAATATACGACATACGGCCTTCTGATGCAAGCAAACCCCCGGAGAGGCGCAGAAGGACGAGTATCACGAGCATCAGAAGGACCGAGTAGGCGGAGGCGGAGCCGATGTTGAAGAGCCGGAGCTGCGCAAGGATCTCGACGGAGACCGGGCGGCTGTCGTACGTGTAGAGGAGGATCGAGGAAACAAATTCACCGAGCGAGGCGATCAGGACAAGCACCGCCCCCGAGAGGATTCCCGGCAGGAGCATCGGGAGCGCGACGAATCTGAATGCCCGGACCGGGCCCGCACCCAGACCGGAAGCCGCCTCCAGCATCGAACGATCCATCCCTTCCAGCGACGCACCGACAGCGCGGAGGATCACGGGGTACTCTCTCACGAAATACGCCAGGGGGAGGATCCAGAACGTGCCGACAAGGAGGGCCGGGACGCCGGCAATGGCGGGCCTGTTGAAGGCGAGTATAAGCGCAACGGCAACGACGGTCCCGGGGACGGCATACGGAACGGTCAGCGCGACGTTCGCCCATATGCCGAAGAACCTGTTCCTTGTTCCCGCGACAAGAAACGCGGCCGTCACGCCGAAGGCGAGCGAACCCGCCACCGCCAGGAGGGCCATCTCGAGGCTGTTGAGAAGGGGACGGAGGAGCGATGTGTCGGTGACAAACGAGATGAAATTCGCCGCCGTGTACGCGGAGGGGAGCCACTGCGTGGTCCAGGACCCCTCCTGCGCAAGCGACAGCGCGATGATCGCCGCCACGGGGAGGATTTCAACGCCCAGGATCGCGCACGCGGCAAGGATCATGGCGCGGCGTGACCCGGAGCCCGTCGTCATGCGCCCCGTGGAGGCGGACCCTTTGCGCGCATAGGCCGACCGGCGCGCCGGGCCGAGCGTGAGAAAGAGGAAGAACAGGAGCGAGACGGCGGTCAGAAGGACCGATTGCGCGGCGGCAAGGTCCATCTCGCCGTTGAGCTTCGACGCGTAGATCTGCAGCGTGATGAAATGCTTCCCCCCGGCAAACAGGAGCGGGGCCGTGAACGATGCCATGCTCGACATGAACGTGAGCGCCGAGGCGGCGAGTATCCCCGGCCGCAGCTCCGGGACGACAACCCGGAAGAACGTCCGCCAGGGCCCGCTGCCGAGCCCGGTGGCAGCCTCGAGCTGCGAAGCGTCGAGCCCTCCGAGCGCCGCGGAAGCAAAGAGATAGAAGTAGACGTTAAACGAATAGACGTGCACGAGGATCACGCCGGCAATCCCGCGTGCCGGCATCACGGGTTCGGCCGCCCCCGCCAGGAGCTGGAGCCCGCGCGGGATGATCCCGGTCTCGCCGAACACGAAGAGAAACGCTATGACGCCCACCAGGGGCGGGAGAGCCACGGGGAGCACGGCAATGCGTGAGAGGAGGCCCCGGAGCGGAAAGCGGAACTGCGTGAAGACGAACGCCAGAAAGAGCCCCACCACGCCGCTCAAGAGGACGGACAGGATCGAGACGTAGACGGAGTTCCAGACCGCCTCCAGGTTCACGCTGTTCGACACGTCGAACAGCGAGCGGTAGTGGTCCAGCGAAAACTTCCCGTCCGCTTTCAGGCTCTCCAGGACGGTCGCGCCGAGCGGGTAGAGGACGAAGAGGGCAAAGACCGCCGCAAGGAAGAGACCCGAGAGCACGATCGTCAGGGAACGTGAGCTCATCACCCGGCCGGGAACAGATGACAGTGGCGCCAGTCCAGACGGAGTGTCACGTTCGTCCCCGGCCCGATCCGTGCGGTCTCCGCCGTGCTCACCACGAGCGCCTTCAGAAGCCTGTCCCCGGCAAGAAGCCCGAACGTGGTCGTGAACCCCGTGTACTCTCGGGAACGGACCGTCGCCCGGACGGCTCCCTCCTCCGTGCCGTCGCCGAAGGAGAGCCCCTCCGGTTTCACCGCCAGGACGACCGGACCCGGAGGGGGGAGCCGGTACCCGTCCGGCGGACGGAGGTCCGCCCCGTTCCAGGTCAGGAGGCCGCGCCCGGCGTCGAGGCGGCATTCGATAAGCGTCGCACCTCCGAGGAACTCGGCGACGAACGTACTTGCAGGGCTGTCGTACAGGACGGCGGGTGTCCCCGACTGCTCGACGGCGCCCGAGCGCATGACCGCGATCCTGTCCGCGAGGCTCATCGCTTCTCCCTGGTCGTGCGTCACGTAGACGGTGGTGATCCCCGTCGACTGCTGGAGGGAGCGGATTTCCTCCCTCGTCCTGAGCCGGAGCGCGATATCGAGATTGCTCAGCGGCTCGTCGAACAGGAGGAGGCGCGGCCGCACCACGAGCGCGCGGGCGACCGCCACGCGCTGCTGTTCCCCCCCGCTGAGAGCGGGGACCGGGGCCGTACTCTTATCCGCCATTCTGACGCTTTCCAGCGCCGCCATGACGCGGGGGCGGACCGATTCGCCCGGAACCTTCCTGGAGCGGAGGCCGAAGGCGACGTTCTCGAAGACGCTCATGTGCGGGAAGAGCGCATAGTTCTGAAACACCATCCCCACCTCCCGCTCCTGCGGGCTCCGCGACGTGATCTCGGCATCCCCCAGGAACACGCCCCCCTGGTCCGGACGCTCGTAACCGGCGATCATCCTGAGGAGCGTCGTCTTGCCGCATCCGCTCGGCCCGAGGATCGCGAAGAACTCACCCGAGTCAATCTCCAGATCCGTCGGGCGGACCGCGGCGAACGCGCCGAACGATTTCGCGATGCCTTTGAGCCTGAGTGCGGACATGGCTCAGCCCCCTTCCGGGCCGCGTCCGCGCACAGTCTCGTCCCACTGTTTCATCCACCCTTTTTCCCTGGCGGCAAGCGTGTCGAAATTGACGCCGAGCGGCCGGATCTCCAGCGTCTGCATCCAGGCCGGGAGCTCGGCGCGGGGGATGTCCTTCCTGGCCGGTATGCGGAAGAACTCGCGGGCCTGGCGCACCAGGCTTTCGCGCGAGGTCACAAACTCGTAGAACCGCTTCGCTTCCCCAGGATGCCTGGACCCCCGCACGAGCGCGATCCCGTCGGTGATGAGCGGAGTCCCCGATGCGGGGATGACATAGCCGAAGGGATAATGATGTGCCTCGACCTGGAGCATCACGTCGGGGAGATCCCAGAGCGTCACCAGCCCCTCCTCCCGCGCAATTGCTATATAGAGCTGCGTCGGGTCCGCCGAGTAGGTCTTCGTATTTGCGTCAAGCCGCCGGAGCCACGCGAACCCCTCCTTGTCATTCCCGCCGCCCCGGCGGGCACGGAGGATCATCGAGGAAAATATGATCCGCATGGTCCCCGAGGCAAGGGGAGACCGGATAACGATCTTCCCCCGCCAGGCCGGGGCGAGAAGGTCGTCCCAGTCTTTGGGCGCATCCTCCGGGGTGATCCTGTTCGTGTTGTACATGATCACCTCCGGGGTGAGGAATGTCCCGTACCAGGACTTCCCCGCGCTCCTGCAGGCCGTGTCCACCGCGCCGTCCCACGACGGGACATAGGGTTCAAGCAGCCCCTCGCGTTCGGCGCGTGAAAACGCGGTCATCGGTCCCCCCCACCATATATCCGCCTGGGGGTTCTCCTTCTCGGTGCGTATCCTGTCGTAGACGTCCTGTGAGCCCATATCGAGCCACTCGACCGACGAGCCCGGATACGCCGCCTCGTACGCGCGGGCAAACGCGGAGAGCATCTCCTTCCCGTGGGGGGAGTACACGACGACGGGCGCAGCGCCGTTCTTCGCGCACCCGGCAAAAGCAACGACCGCCGCGATGAGAAAGAGGTTTTTCACTCTGTCGGCACCCGGTGACGCGGATAGGAGAGCATGTTCGCGAAACAGCGGAACGCGCCGGCGTTCCCCTCCTTGAGCTGCCTGTACCAGACGTAGCACGTGTAGATGTACGACCCCCTGCCGTCATGCGCCACGAGATACCCGGTGTCGAGCTGGGGTTCGTCGGGATCGGCGGACGAAATCAGCCGGCGGTAGTTCGCCGGGACGTTCGACGGGAAGTAGAGGCCGCGTTCCTGAATCCACCCGTCCCAGTCGGAGCGGCCGATCCGGTTCGGCTCGTTCAGGAGCGGGTGCGAAGCGTCCAGGACGTGGATCGGGGCCTCTTCCACGCAGACACGCCTGCCGCTGATCTGGAACGGATACGGAGCGTATTCAGGCTTCCACTCCTGCTGCCGCTGGTACATCACCACGAGATTCCCCCCTGAGCGGACATAGTCGAGTAGACGGCTGTTGGACTCCCGCAGCGCGTCGCGGAGGAGATAGGCACGGATATCGATCACGATCGTCGCGTACCGGCCCAGGTTGCCCGAGCGGATCTCCTGATCGGCAATGAGCGCGTAGTCCACGCCAAGCGTCCCGGCGGCCGATTCAATTGTATTGTCCTGGCTCCTGATGATGCCGACCCTGACACCGGGGTCAACCGCCGCATCGATCACGTGCACCTTCACCGGGACGCTCGCGAGCTCCGTCCTGAGGTGGATCGTGTATTCGCCCGGGGCGATCCCTGAGGGGGGGCGGACCCGGAGCGTGCCGGAGGCCGTGCTGTCCTCGGAGGCGATGGCAAACGGCGCATTCTCGGCAGTCCAGCCCTCCGTGGCCCTGATCCCGACGCGCCCGGCGGTCTTGTGCGGGAGATAGTTCCGGACCGTGTACCCGATCACGAACCCCTCCCTCACACGCGAAGTCAGGATGGCGACGGTGCGCGGGTGCACATCGACGGTCTGAGGCGGGGCAACGTCAAATTGCGGGACGACCGAGAACCTGACGGGGTGTCCGTCGGCAATCATGTCGAGCCGGGATGTGACCACCTGGCGCGCCTCGATCGAGCGGTACTGGGTCACCGCCCGGGGGATCGTCGTCATCGGGTCTTCGCCGATTGTCAGCGTGTAGACGCTCTTGTCCGAACCCGAATTCCGGACGCGGGGCACTTCAGGATCCGGATCGATCACCCAGCCGGAAGGGACGCGGAAGCTCCAACGGACGTCGCCGATGCTGCACCCTGTGGAAGAGACGGACATGTCACACTCGACCCTCTGCCGGGGGACGACGACCGAATCCCTGAGACGAAATCCCGCGCTGATGCCGCACGAGGCCGCCGCGAGACGGCCCGACTCGAGTTCCCAGTGCTCAAGCATGCGGAGGGCAAGCGGGGAGAGCCCCCCCCGTGCGCCGGCGGAATCACACTGTCCGAGCACCGAGGCAACGATCGCGAGCATCGAGTCCCGCCCCATCCCCTCATGGAGCTCATCCAGCTCCCGGCGCAGCGGCCAGAGCTGCGCGACGGAAGGGTCGCGGAAAAAGTCTATCCCGGAAAAGAAGTTCGTGCTGTCCCCCTCATAGAGGCTGTTGGAACGGACGAGCCTGTAGAGGCTTTTCCCCCTCGTGAACGCCCGGAGATTGGCACGCTCCATCCCCTGCGTCCTGTGCTTGCGGAGCGCCTCCACGGCAATGTCGAGATAGGTCTTCCCCCGCACGGAATCCACCGCGTTGATATCGTTCGAGACGTCGGCC
>DATJPH010000596.1:0-9925 GCA_035506475.1 Bacteroidota bacterium
ACTCGAGCACGGTTGTGGCGTTCAACGGCGTGGCGACCGTGCAGGAGGTGGCGCGCGCGCTCAACTCGCTGAAGGTGACCCCGCGCGACATCATATCGATATTCCAGGCGCTCAGGGAAGCGGGCGCCCTTAAAGCGGAGCTCGTGATCATCTGATGGACCGCGCGGCCAACATATCGACCCCCGCGCCGGCCCCGAAGGGCGCGCAGGTCCTCGATGCGAAGGGGAAGGCGCGGCTCCGGAAGGCGGTGAGGGACTTCGAGGCGATATTCATGGGGATGATGATGCAGAGCATGCGGAGCACCGTCCCGAAGGACGAGACCTCGGGGGAGTCGTTCGGCAACGACGCGATGCAGTCCCTCTTCGACGCCGAGGTGGCCAGGAAGATGGCGGGCCGGAGCAACCTCGGACTTGCGGAGATGCTCTACCGTTCCATCACGAAAGAACCGATGAACGCCCCTGACCCGGCCCCGGGCGGGGAGCCCGGCACGCAGTTGAGGAAACTGACAGTGACGCCTCCTCTCCGGTCTGACCCCGAAGCGGGATTGGCCGCCCCGGCGGCGCAGCCGGCCGATATGCCGCGATTGATCCCGCCCCGCGAGGCCGGGTCCGCGCATCACGCGGCTCCGGCACAGGATGCGGCTCGACCGGCAGCGGCAGCGCCGGCCCCGCCGGCGCCGAAGCCCGCTCCGAAGGGTGCGGCTCCCCGGCATGCCGCGCAGAATGTGCGGCCCGCCGCGCCGGCTCAAGCGACGCTTGAACGGATCGCGGCGTACGAGAACATCATACAGGAAGCGGCGGCCAGGCACGGCGTCGATTCGACGATGCTCAAAGCGGTGATCGCGGCCGAGTCGGCGGGGCACAGCGACGCGGTCTCCCCCCGCGACGCCAAGGGGCTGATGCAGCTCACGGATTCGACCGCGGCGGACATGGGTGTCAGGAATGTGTGGAATCCCCGCGAGAACATACAGGGGGGCGCCAGGTATCTTCAATCGCTCCAGCAGCGGTTTCCGGGCGATACGACAAGCGTCATCGCATCGTACAACGCCGGACCCTCGCGCGTCGAGAAGCACGGGGGGGTTCCGCCGATCCCCGAGACGCAGGCGTACGTCCGGCGCGTCATGAATTACATGAACTACTTTGAACAGGAGGAGGCATCACATGAAGGACGTTGAGACGTTGACGACAATACTGGAGACGGAAGCGGAGGTCGCCACGGGGATCTACGAACAGGTCACCAGAGAGATGCAGGCGATCATACGTCTCTCGGCCAGGGACGTTGCCGATACGGTCGTGGCGGAATCCGAGCTGATGAAGCCGCTGGAGAAGCTGGACCGCGAACGGGCCAGGTGCGCCGAGGAGATCGGCAGGCGGCTCTTCCCGGACGGGACGCAATCGGTCCGCACAATGACGGTCAGGGAGCTCGTCCGCTACCTCCCGCCGGCGGAGGCGGTCGCGGTCTCCGGCGCCGCCGACAGGCTCCGGAGCGTCGTCGAGAACATCGTCGCCGCCAACGGGAGGAACAAGGTGCTCCTCGAGCGCTCGCGCAGGTTCGTGGAGGAGACGCTCAGGATCGTCACCGACGACCATACGCGCACACTCATCGACCAGAGGATGTAGGCCATGTCAGGACTGTCGCTCATACTCGAAACCGCCAGGCGGGCCCTCCAGGCCCAGCAGGTGGGGCTCGGCGTCACGAGCCATAACATCGCCAACGCCACGACGCCGGGATACTCCCGTCAGCGGGCCGGCTTCGTGCCGACCGATCCCCTTCCCCAGCCGTACGGGCTCCTCGGCACCGGGGTCACGATCGCCGCCGTGCAGCGGCTGCGGGACGAGTTCATCGACGCGCAGACGCGGGACGTCGGCCAGTCCATGTCCCGCTCGACGATGGAGAACCAGATCCTGACGCAGGTCCAGTCGAGTTTCAACGAGCCGTCGGACACCGCGCTGAGCGGGACGCTGGCGCAGTTCTTCAACGGGTGGCAGGACCTCTCGGTCAACCCGGAGGACAGCTCGTCGCGCAACGCCGTCCTGCAGCGGGGGGTTCTCCTTGCCGATTCGTTCCACTCGCTCAGCGGGGAGCTGACGCAGCTCCGGACGTCGCTTGCCGACGACGTCACCGCCAAGGTGACGAAAATCAACACGCTCACCTCGGAGCTGAGCAAGCTCGACCTCCAGATTACGAACGCGCGTGCGCTCGGGCAGGACCCCAATGACGCCATGGACCAGCGCGACGAGAAGCTCCAGGAGCTCTCCGGGCTCATCAAAATCAACGTCTCCTACGACACGCGCGGATCGATGACGGTCGCCACAGGCGGAACCGTGATCGCCTCCGGCGCCGGCTCGCTGGACCTTGTCTCTTCCGTCTCGGGCAACCAGATCGTTGTGAACACCTCGCTCGGCGGGCCGAACCTCCCGGTCACGGGGGGAGAGCTCGGCGGCACCATGGACATGTACAACACGTCGATCCCGAACACGCTCGCGCAGCTCGACCAGGCCGCGGGCGCCCTGATCGCGAGAATCAACCAGCTCCACCAGGCCGGGTACGGGCTCGGGACGCCGCCCCCGACGGGGACGGCCTTCTTCACGGGGACGACCGCGGCCGACATCAATGTCAACGCCGCGGTCATGGCCGACACGAACCTGATCGCCGCGTCCTCCGACGGGACGCCGGGGAGCAACGTCAACGCCCTCGCGCTGGCCGGCGTGCAGACCGAGAAGCTCCTGGGAGGCAATGCGCAGTCTGTCGGCGACTTCTACAACGGGATCGTCAGCGCGCTCGGATCCGCCGTCGACAGCTCGAACAACACGATGAAGCAGCAGCAGTCGGTGCTGACGGGCCTGACGAACCAGCAGGATTCGATCGCCGGGGTCTCGATCGACGAGGAGATGACGAACATGATCACGTACCAGAAAGGCTATGCGGCCGCGGCAAAACTTGTCACGGCGGTCAACACGATGTTCGACACAATACTCCAGATGGTGTAGCCATGAGAATCACCGAAGCCCGCATCGCGAACGATTTCCTGTACAACGTCAACAACACGCAGGAGCGGATCAACGAGTACCAGAACCAGCTCTCCTCCGGGACCCGCGTGAACGAGCCCTCCGACGACCCGGAAGCGGCGGACATGATCATGAGGCTGAACGCCACGCTCGGCAGGAACGAGCAGTTCTCCTCGAATGTCGGCGCGGGACAGTCCATGCTCTCGAACTCTGCGGACGCGCTGGATGGGATCGGGCAGATCGTCGCGCAGCTCCAGACGACGATGACGCAGGTCTCCAACGGCGCACAGTCCTCCGCGATTCCGACGTTCGCCGACACGGTCGACGGGTATCTCACCCAGGCCCTTGCGCTGGCCAACACGGAGTTCAACGGGAAGTACGTCTTCGGCGGCACGCAGACGCAGACGCCTCCCTACGTCCTCACGCCGAACGCGGCCCCGCCCCCCTCGCAGACGGTGACCTACGCGGGGAACGACGGGAAGATCGAATACGCGGTGGGGGAGGGACAGACGCAGCCGGTCAACGTGACGGGGCAGGAGGCGTTCAACGGCACGGCGCTCTTCGACCAGATCATCAAGATCCGGGACAACCTGAAGGCGGGGATCACCCCGACCCAGGCGGATTTCACGGCGGTCCAGGCGTCGCTCCAGACGCTGCTCAACACTTCCGGGCGGGCCGGCGCAATTCTCCAGAGCCTCGACACGACGGCGGCGCACCTGCAGGGGCAGCACACGCAGCTCCTGGCGCTCCGCTCCGTGCAGCAGGACACCGATGTCGCCTCCGCGACGCTGAACCTGAAGCAGGAACAGACGGCCCTCGATGCCGCGCTGGCGGTGGGAGCGAAGATCCTCCCTCAATCACTTGTCAATTTCCTGGCATGATGTCATGAAACGGACATTCGACATAGCGACGGCCGGCGGTCTCATCCTGGGTGTGATCGCGATCTTCGGGTCGTTCATGCTCGAAGGGGGGAGCATCGGCGCTCTGATTCTCCTCCCGGCGATGACCATCGTGTTCCTGGGGACGTTCTCGGCGGCGATGATCGGCACGTCGCTCAAGAATTTCCTCCAGATCGGGACGATGATCAGGCTCGCCCTCTTCCCCCCCTCCTACGAGGTGAAGGAGACGATCGACAGCATTGTCCGGTACTCGACGATCGCCCGCAAGGAGGGGCTGCTGGCGCTCGAGAAGGAGCTCGGGAGCGTTTCCAACGCTTTTATGAAGAAGATACTCCGGTTCGCCATCGACGGCACGGAGCCCGAGGTCCTCAGGGGGCTTGCCGAGACCGAGGTCAATTACGTCGGGGAGCGCCACGGCCGCGCGGCCGCCATATTCTCCAAGATGGGCGGGTACTCCCCCACGATGGGGATCATCGGGACGGTCATGGGCCTCATCTCTACGCTGGCCTCCGCCGGTGAGGACGCCAACATCCTGATACATCACATCGCGAGTGCGTTCATCGCGACGCTCTGGGGTGTGTTCATGGCCAACATCGTCTGGCTCCCGATCGCGGACAAGCTGAAGTACATCCATGACCGGGAGTACCTCTTCATGGACATGATCGTCGAGGGGGTGCTCTCCATCCAGGCGGGGGAAGTCCCCTCGGTCATCAAGGCGAAACTGAACAGCATGCTCCCCGCCAACCAGCAGGACGTGGACGACTGATGAAGAAGAAGGGACATACCGGGGAGCACGAAAATTCGGAGCGGTGGATGCTGACCTACGCGGACCTCATCACGCTGCTCCTGGGGCTGTTTGTCATCCTGTATGCCATGTCGAAGATCGACGCGGGGAAGTACGCCGAAATCGTCAACGCGATGGGAGGGGTCTTCGGATCGTCGAAGGGGGTGATGGCGGGGAACAACGGCGTGGTGAGCTCGCAGATCCCCCTGATCCAGAACGAGAAGCAGAAGATCGCGCAGGACCTCCGCGCGGCGCTTCACCTGGAATCGAAGAAGCTGCCGATCGCCATCTCGAGCAACGAGCGGGGGATCACGGTGCACATCATGGACGAGCTCCTGTTTGCCTCCGGGAGCGCGGAGATCAAGGAATCCTCCATGCCGGCGCTCGACAGCCTTGCCCGGGTCCTCAGGGACCTCCCGAACGACGTCCGCGTCGAGGGGCACACCGACAACGTCCCGATCAACTCGGCGCAGTACCCGTCCAACTGGCACCTGTCGGTGGCGCGGGCCGTTAGTATTGCGTATTATCTGATACAGGTGCATTCGCTGAATCCCGAAAAAGTGTCCGCTGTCGGCTTTGCGGAGTACCAGCCGCTGGTGTCCAACGACAGCGACGCGCACAGGGCGCAGAACAGGCGCGTGGACATCGTCATCCTGGCCAACAACGTCCACAACATCATGACGGAACAGCAGAAGGCACGTCAATCCGACCAATCCGATTCCGGGAAGAAGGAGACCCCCCAATGAAATTCACCAACCGCCAGTTCGGCGAGCTCGAGTTCGACGAAGACCACGTGGTAACGTTCCAGGGAGGTTTGATCGGCTTCGAGAATCACCGGAAATTCCTCATCGTCGACGACGAGGGGAGCGAGCCGTTCCGCTGGCTTGTGTCGCTCGAGGACGGGAACCTGAGTTTTCCCCTGCTTGACCCGGGACTGCTCCTCCCCGGCTACGCCGTCGATGCGGCGACCGGGGGCGGGAAGACCGTCTTCGTGATCGCCTCGCTCCGTCCGGGCGTCGAGTCCTCGACGGTGAACCTGCGGAGCCCCGTCGTCATCGACAACGCGACGAGGTCCGCCCGGCAGGTCGTCCTTGACGATGAGGGGCTGCCGCTGCAGTTTCCCCTCGTGCCGTCGGCTGCGCCGGCGGCGGGCAGGTGACCCATGCTCATCCTGTCGAGGAAAGCCGAAGAAGAGATACGCCTGGGTGAGAACATCACCGTCAAGGTGCTCTCGATACACAATGGTCAGGTCAAGCTCGGCATCGAGGCGCCACGCGATGTGCGCGTGGTCCGCGGCGAGCTCTATGCCGAGATCGGCCAGGCGAACCTTGAAGCGTCGCACGCCGACCGTGACGCCGCCGTGAAAGCGGCGGCCGGCCTCATCAAGCCCCGGGAGAAAAAATAGCAATGTTCGTCATCATCGGTATCGCGGTCGTCCTGTTCGGGGTGCTCGGGGGGTTCGTCTTCAACGGCGGACCCCTGGGGGTGCTCATCCAGCCGGGCGAGTTCATCATCATCGGTGCGGCGTGCGTGGGTTCTGTGCTCGTGGGGACGCCGCTTGCGGTCCTGAAGCGCCTTGCGGCGAGCCTGGGGACGATCTTCAGGGGCGACCCGTACGGCAAGGAACAGTACGTCAGCCTCCTGAAGACGATGTACGAACTGTTCAACGTCGCCAAGCGGGACGGGCTCATCAGCATCGAGTCGCACATCACCGCGCCCGAGAAGAGCCCGATATTCATGAAGAACGCATTCCTTCTCAAGAACCATCACGCGCTGGATTTCCTCTGCGACACGATGAAGCTCATCCTCGGGGGAGGCGTCCCGGCGTTCGACCTGGAGGCGCTCCTGGAGGCCGATATCGACACCCACCACGACGAGGAGGCCGCGGTCCCCTCGCTGATCCAGACCGTGGGCGACGCCCTGCCGGGCCTGGGGATCGTGGCGGCGGTCCTCGGGATCGTGATCACGATGCAGGCGATCGACGGCCCGCCGGCCGAGGTCGGCGAAAAGGTCGCCGCGGCGCTCGTTGGCACGTTCCTGGGCATCCTGATGTCGTACGGGTTCGTCCAGCCGCTGGCTGCGAACCTCGGGCTCCTCAACCAGAGGTCGTCCCGCTATTTCGAGTGCATGAAGGCCGGGATCGTTGCCTACGCCAAGGGGAATGCCCCCGTCGTCGTCGTCGAATTCGCCCGCAGGGTGATATTCCACGCCGTGCGCCCGTCGTTCGACGAGGTGGAGAAGGCTGTCAAGTCGGTGAAAGCGGGGTAAGGGAAAGGGAACGGGATGGAAGAGCAGGGGAGCGAAGCCCCGATCCGCATCGTCAGGAAGAAGAAGGGGCACGGCGGCCACCACGGCGGCGCGTGGAAGGTGGCGTACGCGGATTTCGTGACCGCGATGATGGCGCTCTTCATCGTCCTCTGGATCGTCGGGCAGAGCAAGCAGGTCAAGGAGTACATTGCCAACTACTTCAAGGACCCCGGTGCGTTCTTCGAGAACACGAAGGCGGGCGGCGCCGCCATGTCGGGGAAAATCGGCGCCGCGGTCCCCACGGCCGAAGAATTCCTCAAGAGGCAGGAGGAGAATCTCCAGGCGGTCGGGAAGGAGATCATGAAGGAGATCTCCGCAAAGCCCGGCCTTGCGGATCTCTCGAAGCAGATCAGGATCGAAGTCGTCAAGGAGGGCTTGCGGATCGAGCTCCTGGAGAGTCCCAATTCGGTCTTCTTCGACGTGGGGACGGCCAACATGCATGACGACACGAAGAAACTTCTGGCCGTCATCGCCGCCGGGATCCGCGGCCTTCCCAACCATCTCATACTTGAAGGGCACACCGACAGCCGCCGCTACTCTTCCGCCCTCGGGTACACGAATTTCGAGCTGAGCACCGACCGCGCCAACAGCGCCCGGCGCGTTCTTGTCGCCGAGGGGCTCCCCGAAGACAGGTTCGACGAGGTCCGCGGCTACGCCGATACGATGCTCCGGAACCCCGCCGACCCGCTCGACGCGGCCAACAGGAGGATAAGCATCATACTCAAGTTTGAGGGGAAGAAGGACCATGAGTGATCGCGTGCACATACTCCTTGTGGACGATGAGACCTCCACGCGGGAGTTCATGGCCCGGCTCCTCGAGGCCGAGACCGGGTATATCGTCAAACGGGCGGGGACCGGGGAGGATGCGGTCGGGCTCCTGGGGGAGGTCCGCCCGTCGCTTGTGATCACCGACCTGTACATGCCCGGCATGGACGGGATCGCGCTCTGCCGCCATATCCGCGGGAGGGCGGACCTCCGGGGGACGATGGTGATGATGCTCTCCTCGGGGCACGACGTGAAGGAGCGGATCCTTGCCCTGGAAGCCGGCGCCGATGAATACGTGCTGAAGCCCGTGAACGGCGACGAGCTGATCTCCAGGGTGCGCGCGCTCCTCCGGGTGCGCTCGCTCAGGGACGAGCTCGAGAGGGACAACAGGGAGCTCGAGCGGCTCAACAGCGTCCTGAGCGGCAACCTCGCCGCCGTCGTGACGCTCCTGGTGCACATCATCAGCCTCAGGGTGCCGGACGCCGGGACGAGGTCCGAGAGGGCCGGGGCGATGGCCCGCTGGATGGGCGAGCGCCTGAGCGTCGATCCCCCCGTCCTGGCGATGCTCGAAATGGCGGCGCGGATTCACGAGATCGGCAAGGGGATGCTCGCCGATGAGCTCCTCAGGAAGCCCCCCGCCCGGCTCTCCATCGAGGAGCGGGAGACGCTGGAGAAGTTCCCCCTCTTCGGCGAATCGATCGTGGGAGCGGTTCCCCAGTTGAAGGAGGCGGGGACGTTCATCCGCCACCAGATGGAGAACTACGACGGGTCGGGCGTGCCCGACAGGCTGATGCGGGACGAAATCCCGCTCCCTGCCAGGATCCTCCGGGCGATCAACCTCATCGAACGATTGAGCGCCGAGCCCTCAGCCACGCCGGAGTCTGTCGCCGAGGGGGTGCGCAGGGCGCAGGGGACGGTCCTCTCCCCCCGGATCTCCCAGCTGGCAGCGGAATACCTGACGGTGATCAGCGATCCCGTATGGCTCGAGGGGAAGCGACAGGTGCTTGTGCACGAAATGCGCGAAGGGATGGTCATTGCCAACGACCTCTGTACCGCGAGCGGGGTGAAGCTCGTTGCGGCGGGGACGAAACTCTCGGCGGGCCAGGTGGAGAGGATACTCGCCCACAACTTCAGCGACCCGATCCTCCACGGCATCTACGTGACCGCGTAGCGGTCATTGCGAAGCCTGTCAATGCAGCGAAGCGAAGCAGCCCGGCGGCTGAAGCAATCTACAGTATCGGAAAATTCGTGAACGTCCTCGACCCATCCCTGGGCCGCAGGCTCGTCCTTGTCTGCCTCCCCTTCGGGAGCGCCTTGGGCCTCTTCTCCATCGGCGTCGTCAGGTAGTCGATCCAGACGACAAGCTCTTCCAGCGGCGCCCCCTTTCTCAGGAATCCCTCGTAGCGCGGGTCCTTCACGGCGTCGAGCGTGAGCTGGTCGTCGTACCCGGAGAGATAGAGTATCGGCACGGTCGCGAACTCGGGTATCGCCCTGAGCGCCCTGCTCATCTTGATCCCGTCCATGACAGGCATGTAGATGTCCGTGATGACGAGGTCGATCTCGTGTCCCCTGATCTTCTCGATCGCTTCCTGCCCGTTCTCGGCGAGTATGACATCGCACCCCTTGCTCATCAGGACCGTGCGGATGAGCAGTCTGTAATCGAGTTCGTCGTCAACGAGGAGTATCTTCATTGCCATTCTCCGGCTGGGGAGGATCCGGCGGCCCCCCCGGCCGCAGGATCTCCAGTGTGTATCCTCTGTGAACTGTACCGGAATGGTGCAAATGAAGTGCCAACAATAGGATACAGATCGGGGAGGGAACTTCAGGCAATTGACAGATTTCGCATGAAGACACATGGGGTACGACTGCAGATTCTACAAACGACAGTCACAATTCCGCGTGCCCCCTGATCGAGAGGACATTCACAACCGGCCCCCTGTCTCTGTTGTATGCCGGATTGACGACGAGCTGTTCGTCAAGCGTGAGCGTGAAGGACGGAAAGAGCTTTGCGCTGTAGTACGCTTCGGCGACGTGTTCGAGCGCGTAGTCGAGTGCCCCGTCTCCGATGAGGAAGCCGTATCCTCCTGCAGCCAGGTACTCCCGGTGATCCCGGGAGAGGGCGTTGACGTCATAGGCGATCGCGGCGTTGTCCTCACTCCTGC
>DATJPH010000597.1:0-6010 GCA_035506475.1 Bacteroidota bacterium
CCCGATCTGCCAGGACACCGGGATGCCCACGTTCGAGATCCGGACGCCGGTCGGTACCAACCAGATCGAGATTGCGCGCGTCATCAGGGAGGTCATTGTCGAAGCGACGAAGGCCGGGACCCTCCGGCCCAACCAGGTGGACTCTCTGACGGGGAAGAACAGCGGCAACAACCTCGGAGAGGGGACGCCGGTCCTCCATTTTGAACAGTGGGAAGAGAAGGAGATCGATGTGCGCCTGATCCTGAAGGGGGGAGGGTGCGAAAACAAGAACATCCAGTATTCCGTCCCGTGCGAGCTCCCGGGCCTCGGCCGGGCGGACAGGAATATCGACGGCGTCCGCAAATGCATACTTCATGCGGTACACCAGGCCCAGGGGCACGGGTGCAGCGTCGGCGCCATCGGCGTGGCGATCGGCGGTGACAGGGCCTCCGGGTACCACTACGCGAAGCAGCAGCTCTTCCGGACGCTGGACGACATCAACCCGAATCCCGAGCTTGCGAAGCTCGAAGCGTACATTATGGAATCCGCCAACAAGCTCGGCATCGGTACGATGGGGTTCGGCGGCGCGGTCACGCTCATCGGGTGCAAAATCGGGGCCTACCACAGGCTCCCGGCGAGCTTCTTCGTCTCCGTGGCCTACGATTGCTGGGCCTTCAGGCGCCTGGGCGTCGTTCTTGACGCCGGCACGGGGTCAATCCGCCGCTGGCTCTACAGGGACGATACCCCGGCGGTGCACATGGCGCGCTCCCAGGGCCTCCCGCTCACCGGGAGAGAAGTCCGCCTGACCACGCCGCTCGAAGAGGCGCAGGTCCGCTCGTTAAACGTCGGAGACGTCGTCCTGCTGAGCGGGGCCATGCACACCGGCCGGGACACGCTGCACCACTACCTGATCTCCCATGACCCCCCCGTTGACCTGAAGGGAGCAGCGCTCTACCACTGCGGGCCGGTGTCGCTCAAGAAGGGGGACGGATGGTTCATGAACGCCGCGGGTCCCACAACAAGCAGCCGCGAGGAGCCGTATCAGGCGGACGTCATACGGAAGTGCGGCATCAGGGCCGTCATCGGCAAGGGGGGGATGGGCCCGAAGACGCTCGCCGCGCTCAAGCAGTACGGCGCGGTCTACCTCAACGCCATCGGGGGCGCCGCCCAGTACTACGCGAAATGCATCACGCAGGTCGAGGGGGTCGATTTCCTCGAATTCGGCATACCGGAAGCGATGTGGCATATCCGTGTGAAGGACTTTCCCGCCATCGTCACGATGGACGCCAACGGGAACAGCCTCCACGCGGACGTGGAGAAGGCCTCGGCGCAGGAGCTTGCCAGATTCGCGGCTCCGGCCACACTCTGAACTCCAGCCACCAGGAGGCACTCCACATGGCACCACAGACACCGCTGAACCCGGTCCCCACGATCTCGTCGGTGCAGGACATGATTCTCCGTTCTGCGCGGGTGTACGGCGACAAGCTGGCACTCGAGGATCTGAAGGAGTACCCGATCCCCCGTCTGACGTACTCTTCGCTCCTGCGGAACATCCTGAAGTTCGGCGTTGCGCTCCGCGCCATGGGGATCAAGGAAAGGAGCCATGTTGCGGTCATCGGCGAAAACAGGGTCCAGTGGTCCCTTGCCTACCTCACCTCGATGTGCTTCAACTATGTCGTCGTCCCCGTCGACAGGGCGCTCACGTCGAACGAGATCCTGAACATTATCCACGAATCGGAGGCGACCGCGGTGATCTACTCCGACGCCTTCGAGCCGCTCCTGCGGGAGAGCAGGACGTCGATGAAGAAACTGAAGTTTTACATCAACATGGACCTCCCCGCAAGGAAGGACAGGACGTTCTCGATGGTCGAACTCATCGAGCGGAGCCCGGGGTGCTCCCCGGAACAGCTTCCCCGGATCAACCCCGACGATCTTGCGGAGATCATATTCACCTCCGGTTCGCTCGGGAGGGCCAAGGGGGTGATGCTCACACAGGGGAACCTCGCGGACAACCTGATGGCGATGACGAAGATGATCCGGATCACGTCCGAGGACCGGTTCCTGGGCGTCCTGCCGATCCACCACACGTACGCCTGCACGTGCGGCTTCCTCTGCCCCATGTTCATGGGATCCTCCGTGCATTTCGCTCAGTCGCTCAAGACGATCGTCGACGACCTCCAGAGGGTCCATGCGACGATCCTCCTTGCGGTCCCCCTCCTGTACGACAAGATGTTCAAGAGGGTCTACAAGACGATCCAGGAAAAGAAGCTGACCGCCATGATCGTCGGGCCGCTGATCAAGGCCGGCACGGTTGTGGAGAAGTTCGGCTGGAAGAGCTTCCGGCGGACGGTCTTCAAAGAAATCCACGAGAAGTTCGGAGGATCGATCCGTCTGTTTATCGCGGGGGGTGCCGCGCAGGATCCCCTTGTCGCAAAGGGGCTCCGCGAGTTCGGGTTCAATTTTGTCCAGGGATACGGACTCACGGAGACCGCTCCCATACTGACGCTGAACCGGATCGATAACTTCAAGGACGATTCGGCCGGAATCCCCCTCCCCGGCGTTTCGCTCAGGATCGCGGAGCCTGACCATCTGGGGGTGGGGGAGATCTGGGCCCGCGGAAAAAACGTCATGCTGGGCTATTACAGGAACGACGAGGCGACGAAGGGGGTCTTCGAAGACGGCTGGTTCAAGACCGGGGACCTGGGGCTGATCGACGGGGACGGGTTCCTTCACATCATGGGACGGATGAAGAACGTGATCATCTCCAAGAGCGGGGAGAACGTCTACCCGGAGGAGATCGAGGACCTGCTCAACAGGAGCCCGTTCGTCCTGGAGTCTCTCGTCTACGGCGAGCAGGACCCCCGGCAGGGGGAGGTGATCGCCGCGCAGGTCGTCGTCGACGCCGAGGCGTTCATCGAGCTCGCCGAAACCCGGGGGAAGGAGATCACGCCCGACCTGATGAAAACGGTGATCGGGGACGAGATCGCGGTGTTGAACAGGTCGGTGGCCCCGTTCAAGCAGATACGGAAATTCTACATCCGCGACAGGGAATTCGAGAAGACGACGACGCAGAAAGTGAAACGATTTCTTGCACAGAAGAAGAACTGAGCGGCCATGGACCTTGTCCTTGTGAAGAACTTTCCGGACCGGATGTACGCCGAGAGGGCGCGGCAGACGCTGGACGTTGAGCAGATTCCGTCGATCATCCAGTCGGTGGATGCCGGCTTCCTCGGAGCGGGCGGGGCGGTCGGTCTGCCGGCGGGTGCGGACCTCTACGTCCCCGGGGAATTCGCCGACCGGGCACGGGAGCTCCTCAACGACGTGTTCGACGGAATATGAAGCCGTGCGTTGCGTCTGTACCCGGGAGTCGCTACATTACAAGATTCGCACTCTTCATTCGAAAGGACCCGCTATGCATCGTGTATGGATTGCCGCCGTCGCTGTGGCGCTTCTCGGTTGCCAGACGGCGGGAGACAAGAAGGTGAAACTGGAGACCCAGAAGGACAAGCTCAGCTACAGCATCGGGCTGAACGTCGGACATAATCTCGGCCGCGATTCGATTGCCATCAACCCGGACGCGTTCATCCGGGGCGTCATGGACGCGGCGCTCGACAGCTCCGCGCATCTTATGACAAACGCGCAGGTCGAGGAAACGATCACGCAGTACCAGGCGGAGCAGAGGACAAAACTCGAGGCGGAGGCGCAGGTGACCGGGGAGAAGAACAAGAAAGAGGGGGACGCGTTCCTCGAACAGAATAAGAAACTCCCCGGTGTTGTCACGCTCCCGAGCGGCCTCCAGTACAAGGTCGTCGCGGCGGGGAAGGGGAAGAACCCGACGGTGAATTCCACCGTGACGGTGCAGTACAGCGGCAGGCTCCTGGACGGGACGGAGTTCGACAGCTCCTACAAGCGCGGGGAAGCCGCGACGTTCCCCTGCAACCGGGTTATCAAGGGCTGGACCGAAGCTCTCCAGCTCATGAAGGAAGGCTCGAAATGGGAGCTGTACATCCCGTCGGACCTCGCCTACGGCCCGACCGGCTACGGCGGCGGCGTGATCCCGCCGAACGCGACACTGATATTCCAGATCGAACTGCTTTCCGTGAAGTGAAAGTGACACCGGACCCCGGACAGCTCCCCTATCTCCTGCGGCTCCTTGATGACGACTCCCCCGACGTGCGGGGGGTCGTCATGAGCCAGTTCGCGGCATTCGGGGACTCTCTCGAAGACCTGCTCCGGAACGTTGCGCTCCCGGAGCACCCCGGACAGCGCCGCCTCATCCAGAGCCTTCTGCGGGAAGGGCGGCGCAGGCGGCTTTCCGCGGGCTGGGCCGGGCTCGGTGCGGTGGAAGGAGATAAGGCCCGCCTGGAAGCGGGGCAGGAGCTCATATCCCGGTTCCTGAGGACCGATGCGTCGGCGGGGATCCTCCCGGCCGCGCTTGATGAGCTTGCCCGGGAATTCCGCGGCGGCCTCTACGAGCAGGATGCGCTTGCCCTTTCCGAGTTTCTCTTCCAGATCAAGGGGCTCGCAGGGGCGCGCGAAGCGTACTACAGCCCCGGCAACAGCGATCTGCTGCAGGTGATCACCAAACGGGAAGGCCTCCCGATTTCCCTCGTCTGTATCTACATGCTCGTGGCCCACCGTCTCGGGATGAGCGTGGAAGGATGCAACCTCCCCGGCCATTTCCTGGCGCTCGCCCTGCACGGCGGACGGAAATTCGTCGTCGATTGCTACAGCGGCGGGATCGTCCTGCTGGACTCGGATCTTGCGCGCCTGAGCTCCGCGGCCCCCGTGATGACAACGGATCTGACGGCGCTTGAATGCGATGCCCGGGTGATCCTCGCCCGGGTCCTGAGGAACCTGGGCGCTGCGTTCCGCCGTTGCGAGGACGAACAGGCGGCGCAGGACGCGGCGCTTGTCGACCAGCTTGCCGCTGCCGGAATTCCCTGAACACTTACAAAGAAGGAGTCGGTCTCATGGTCAGTAAACAGATGCAGGAAGCCCTCAACGAGCAGATCAGGCACGAGATCAACTCGGCGTACCTGTACCTTGCCATGTCCATGCATTCCTCGTCAGTCGGGCTCCAGGGGTTCGCCGTCTGGCTGCGAGTCCAGTGGCAGGAGGAGCTCGGACACGCCATGAAGCTTGCGGAGATCCTCCACGACAGGGGGGGTCGCGTTACGCTCCAGGCCGTTGAGAAGCCCCCCTCGGAGTTCAAATCTCCCACCGAGATCTTCCAGCAGGTGCTCGCCCACGAGCAGAAGGTGACGGCGCTCATCAACAAGCTGTATGAGGCCGCGCTCAAGGAAAACGACTACGCGACGCAGGTCGAAGTGCAGTGGTTTATCAAGGAGCAGATCGAGGAGGAAAAGAACGCCGGCACGATCCTCGAACAGCTCCGGATGGCGGGGGAGAGCGGCGCTCCGCTGATGATGATCGACCGCGCGCTGGCCGCACGGGCTGCGAAGTAGCGGCCCGCGCCGCGTCTCCGTTCAGGGGTGAAGTCACTCACCGGAGGATGACCATCCTCCGGGTCTCTGCGTACGTCCCCGCCGTGAGGCGGTAGAAGTATGTCCCTGACGCCACGCGTCTCCCGCGTGCGTCTGTCCCGTCCCATCTCGCCGTGTGCGTCCCCGCCTCGTACTGCCCCCTGGCGATGACGGCAATCTCTCTTCCGATGGTGTCGTAGACCTTCAGCATCACCTCCGCCCTGTGCGGGAGCGCGAACGAGACCGTCGTCGACGGGTTAAAAGGGTTCGGGTAATTCTGCGCGAGCGCGTACGCGCCGGGGAGGATGGTCTCCGGGGGGTCGACCTCGCGGAGTATCCATGTGTCTGGATCGACAAGCACGGTGTCGGGGGAGAACGGGACCTGGAATGTGAACGTCTCCCCCGTTGCCGTGTGCAGCACCGTGATCGTCGTGTCGCGCGCCCCCGCGACAAGCCTGATGTCCACGGGCATCCGGAAAAAGGGGGTCGCCGTCCGGCTCCCTGTCTGGAAGAGGCTCAGCGTCACGGTGCAGCCTCCTGCACGC
>DATJPH010000598.1:0-5020 GCA_035506475.1 Bacteroidota bacterium
AACCTACGATCGCGCCCGGTCATCGTTCAGCAGCTTATCGACCGCTTCCCCGTTCCCTTCCAGTATATCGAGCCGGCGAAGCTCAGGCAGCGTCACCCAGCGGATCTCCTCGAATGCATGATTGGCCGGCACACCGGTGTACCGGTCCACAAGAAAATAAAACACCCGGAATGAGCCGTCCTTTTTCGGATCTGCGACTCCGTCCGGGTATACCCACTCCTGCCTGTGAATCTCCGCACCGGGGGTCGCCTCGATCCCCAGCTCCTCACGGAGTTCCCGGCGAAGCGCCTCCGCCGGCGATTCTCCGGGCTCGACTTTTCCCCCGGGAAACTCCCACTTCAGCGGATAGACCGCATTCCGCCTGCGCTGGCACGCAAGGACTTTTCCATCACTCCTGAGTATGCCGACTGCGACTTCCTTCATTACTGAAAGATACGAAAAACAGGGGAAAATCGAAACAGGACCCACCCTCTCCCCAATCCTCCGTTCCCGGCCTGAATCTCGAGATTTTCGGCGGAGGGTCGTAATTGCACGTATACATATGTATCGATGAGTGCCAAAGAGCGTTCCGGATCGGCCATATGGAGTTGAAAAGGAGCTTAATCGGGGAGTATACAGGGTCTTTCACCCCGTTGATAAGGGGGAAGAGGCTTGTCGTGAGGAACAGGACGAGGATCTATGAGAGCGAGAAGGGACACCTCTCATACGTCATCACCGAGCATATCACCGACCAGCAGCGGTGCCTCACGCGTCGGGAGACATACGTCGGGCTTGTCACGGCGAGGAATCCAGCGCCGGAAGAGGGGGTGTTCCACCTTCACCTGAGCCCGCTCGATAAACCTTACAGGGAGGGGAGCGTTCTTGCGTGTGAGTTTCTCTTCAGCCAGGATTTCAACTCGTTTTTCCTTGTGTTCATCCTGAAGGAAGGAACGGAGAACATCCGCTTTCGCCTGAAGAAGGCATCGCAGAACGGCTGGGGGAGGCGTAGGAAGATCGCCTGATTCAGAGCCACTCCCATCCCGGGCAGACCACACGAACGACGTTCCACACGATCCCCGCCCGCTTCATGGTCAATGTCGCCTCCCCGGATGCCGAAAGCGATTGAAGTGTTCCCGCCTGAAGCCCCGTCCATGAGACCGCAAACCGTACCGTGGCATAGTCACCCCTGACCGCGCACTCCTTCTCGGAGACGTCCGAGCCCGTGAACGCGGCGATTCCCCCCTCGAAGGTCTCTATCGAACGCCTCATCTCCGCCTGCGATACGGGCCGGCCGGATGAGCTGTAAAGCTCATCCCTGTCCGTCCTCTGTATGCAGCCGTCGCTGTCCTTCCCGAAGAGCGCGTACAGAAAATGTCCCGCGAACATCGTTGCGCATGCCTCCGCGTCCGGGTGGAAATCTTCGTATGCGAAGCTGTGCGTCATCCCCGCGATCCGCACGTCGTCGATCTCCATGTCGAAGAGTTCCTCGACGATGAACCGGTAGGCTTCTGCCTGGGACACTGTGCGGTCGAAGTGGACGGCGACGGCGTGTGCGCCGAGGTGGTCGATGAGCCTGCGGAGCTCCCGGGGGATCTCCAGCGGGGAGAGTGCCGATGGGGGGGGACAATCCGGGTTCCCCGCGTAGGCGCGGACAGTGGTCTTCCCGGCTCCCTGGAACTGACGTTCAAACTCCTCGACCGTGTCGAGCCACTCGCCTATGATCTCGGGGGGGGCGTCCGCCTCGCTGAACGAGAACCGGGCTCCGTATTTTTCCTCGAGATCCTTCCTCTTCCGTTCGTTCAGCGCGCGCTGTATCCTGTCCTGGGCGTTCTCCGGCATGGCCATGGCTCCTCTGTTTGCGGTGCGTGTGAGGGAGCCGATGGTGTGCGGCCGGGTCAGGGATCAGGTCCGGACGTAGTCGATGAATTCGAATTCCGGGTGGTGTTCGCGCGCCGTTTCTCTGTACCGGGTGCCGAGCAGGTGCTCGTACGGCGGAAAGAAAGTGTCCGCTTCGACCTCGCGGTCGACGACTGTCAGGTAGATTTCGTCGGCACGTTCGAGCAACTGCGCGTACACGTCTCCCCCCCCGATCACGAAGACCTTTCCGACGGAGGAAAGGGCCCCGAGGGCGTCCTCGATCGAGCTGTAGGACTCGACCCCGGCCAGGGGAGAGGAACTCAGGACAACGTTTCTCCTTCCGGGGAGGGCTCTCCCGAGCGATTCCCAGGTCCCCCGTCCCATCAGGACGGCATGACCTGTCGTCAGCCGCTTAAATCTCTTCAGATCCTCGGGTATGTGCCAGGGGAGCTTTCCGTCCTTGCCGATGGCGCGGCGGTGTCCGATAGCCGCGATGATAGCCAGTTTCACACCGCCACCTGGAATTTGATCGGCTCATACGATTCATACCCGACAACCTTGAAATTTTCGAACTGTAATTGGTCGATGGGGACCCTGTCGATCCTGAGCGTGGGGAGGGGCTTGGGGGTCCTCTTGAGCTGCTCCCGGAGCCCGTCGATATGGTTCACGTAAATGTGGGCGTCGACGATCGTATGGCTGAATATGCCGGGCGCAAACCCCGCCTCCTGCGCCAGTATCTGCGTCAGGAGCGCATACGCCGCCAGGTTGAACGGTATCCCGATGGCGATATCGCCGGACCTCTGCGTGAGGTGGCAGCAGAGCCTCTCCTGCTGGACGTTGAATGCGAATGTGTAGTGACACGGCGGGAGCCTGCTTCCGAGCGCGTTCCCGGGCTCCCATGCCGTCACCACCATCCGGCGGGAGGTCGGGTCGGTCTTCAGGAGCTCGAGCACGCTCCCGATCTGGTCCACTTCCACGACCTCATACTTCCCCGTGGCGGGATTGATCTGCGCGCTGGGAAACCGGCGCCAGTACCGCCCGTACGCGGTCTCAAGGTTCCCGTCCTTGTCGGCCCACGCATTCCAGATCTTTGTGTGCTTCATCAGGTTCCGTATGTGATCCTCGCCGGAGAGGTACCAGAGGACTTCGTACAGCATGGCGTCGAAGTTCACTTTCTTTGTCGTCAGGAGGGGGTACCCGTTCGCCAGGTCGACGCTGTAGTGTTCGGCGAAGCAGGAGATCGTGTCCACCCCCGTCCGGTTCTTCTTTAGCGTCCCGCGTGTGAGCACCCGCTCGACGAGATCCAGGTATTCCCGCATGATGATTCCCCGTATTGTTGATTCCCCGCACAAGCACGCTTCAGAAAAGTACCAATGCACCTGCCGAAAAGCAACGGCCTGATCCCGCGACTCCTACCGCACGATCCCGCGCTCGAGCGTTCTGACGGAGGCAAAGAACGCGAGAAACGCAAAAAGGATGAACGCGGCGGATTCCCGGAGCACGATGCCGGGGAGGCCGACCCCTATGGTCAGGTAACGGAGCGCGTCCGCATGCCATGTCAGCGGGTTCAGGAGAGCACATCCCCTCAGCCAGGCAGGAAGCCCGTCCAGGGGATAAAACATGCTCGAGGCGAACATCAAAACGAAATAGGCGATATTGATGAACGTGTTAAAGAGGTCGTTCCTCCGGATCCGCAGCGCGAACGTCGTGAGGAAGAAGAACCAGCCGGCCGTTCCGACGAGCACGGCCGCAAGCAGGAATCCCGTTCTCTCCCAGCGGGGCGCGATCCCCAGCAGGAGAGCGCCGAGCACGACGGTGATGAGAGCCTGGACAAGCGCCATGAGCGACGTGAAGAGTATCTTCCCGATGAGGAATTCGCCCCGCGTCATCGGGTAGGTGAGGAACTCGTACAGCATCCCGTTCTCCCTGTCGACGAAGAAGCCGTACGCGGCGTTGATGGCGATACCGAAGCTCGCCATCGCCAGCACCCCCGCCAGGAAAAACGCGTTGTACCCCACAGTCACGCCGCCGCTCTGAATCCCCGCCCCGAATGCGCGGTCGAGCCCGATCCCGAACAGGAGGAGGTAGGTGATGGGGACGAACAGGTCGTAGAAGGCCCACGTCATGCTCGTCATGCGGACGAGATATTCCCGGTACATGACGGCGAGTATCATCTTCATCAGAGGTTCCCCGCGGCAGACTTCCGCCTGGCAAGAAGCTCGATGAACGCGTCCTCGAGCGAGCCGCTTGACACTTCGAACGAGAGGACCGGTCCGAGCTCTTCCACCTTCTGCAGGACGTCGAACGGTGAGATCAGTTTCGCGTTCACGCTCAAATCCAGCGTCAGCCCGTGCCGCCCGATCCTGACAAGGGGTAAGTTCGACAGCTCGCGGTATCCCCGGTCGTCCAGCGCTTCGTACGTCACGTGTATCTCGACGATCGCGCTCCCGAGCGATTTGATCGTCCCCGGATCCCCCACGGCCAGGAGCGCCCCCCGGTCGAGAATCGCAATCCGCCCGCACAGCTCTTCCGCCTCCTGGAGCAGGTGCGTCGTCAGGATGATCGTGCGCCCCTGCCGTGCCTGCTCCCGGATCGTCTCGAGCGTCGCACGCTTGTTGATCGGGTCCATCCCCGTCGTCGCTTCGTCGAGGAACACCACGGGTTTATCCACCATGAAGACCTTCGCGACCTGGACGCGCCGCCGGAGCCCGCCGCTCAGGTCGATCACCTTCTGATGTCTCTGCTCCCCGAGGCCGAACAGTTCGATGGCCCTGTCGACGCGTGGGTCCCGTTCGCGCGGGGGGATGGAGTGGAACCTCGCGTAGGTCCTCAGATTGTCTTCCACGGAGAGGTAGACTTCGACGGCGTTTTCCTGGAGGACGGCGCAGAGCTTCTTCCGGACCTCGTACGGCCTCCGTCCGACGTCGAGTCCCATAAGCCTGGCACATCCCGACGTCGGTCGCAGGAGGGTTGTCAGAATCCTCAGCAGCGTCGTTTTTCCGGCCCCGTTCTCCCGAGGAGGCCGAAGATCTCCCCCTGCTGCACGGCCAGAGAGAGGCCGTCAAGGGCCCTGACCGGGTGTGCCGATCCGGGATTGTAAATCTTGACAAGATTCTCGACCTCGATCGCCGTGTCGTTCGAACTCATGGGATAATCTATGCCCGGGAAGGGGTGCGTGGGGAGA
>DATJPH010000599.1:0-5706 GCA_035506475.1 Bacteroidota bacterium
GACGAGCATCTCTTCCCGGCCCGAGGAGACCAGGTCCCTGAGCCCGTTGAGGTCGGTTGTTGCCGCCGATGCAGCCTTTGCGTCGTCCGTTGCTTTTCTGTAGAGTGCACCGGATTCCTCAAACGATTGACGCGCTTCGGCGTATGAGCCGCTGCTGTACAGGCTCTCCCCCTTTTTCTCCAGGCCCACCGCCTCGTTGTACTTCTCCCCGGCAAGCGTCTGCGCACCCGATTTCCCGGCGGCAGCCTTCACGAGCAGCATGTCGTTCCTCGCCGCCGAGGCGGGAAGCGACGAATCAATGGCGGCCCCCTGCTCGGTGACCACCCGGGGAGAGGCAGGCTGTTTCGGCAGAAGGAAAACCACCGCGACTGCGATGCAGACGAGCGCAACGACGCCGAGGACAATCCAGGGGGTTTTCTTCCGCGGGGCATCGTGCACGCCGGTGCGCGGTGTCGCATGCCCTGCGGGGGGACGCTCGGACCGCGCTTTTTCAACCTTCTTCAGGCCCCGCTGTCCGTCACTCTGTTCCGGGTCAATAGCAAGGACGCGCCGGAATGCCGCCTCGGCGGCGTCAATCTTACCGTGTTTGAGCGAAATCTCGGCGTCGGCGACAAGCTTCTCAATCTGCTCGCGCTGTTCCAGCCGGTCGTTTGCTTCCCCGATGATGCGCGTCGCGTCGGGCTGTGCGGGCTGGACCGCGAGGACATCCTCCAGGACCTCCCGCGCCTCCCTGAATTTTCCCCTGTCGAAGAGCGCCGTCCCCTCGCGCAGGAGCACGGTCACCTGTTCCGCCTCGCCCAGCCGCTTCCGGCACTCGTCCCTGATCTCCCGGGCGCGCGTGTCGGCGGGGGCCACCTTCAGCACCTTCTCGGCCTTCGTCAGCGATTCCTGGTAGCGGCCGTGCTTGAGCAGGTCGCGCGCCTCACGGAGCAGCGACTCCGCCTCCGTACTCCGGTCGATTGCAAGGTCTTTCGTCTGGACGACACGCCCCCGGATGGCTTCGAGTTCGTCCACCATGGTCTGGACGGAGGCGTACCGCTCGTTCGGTTCCTTCTTCAGAGCCCTGGTGACAACGCTCTCCAGCTCGGGAGGGAGACCCGGCTGCACGCTTGTCAGGAGCGGCGGGTCGTCGGTCACGATCGCATACAGCATCGCCGCTTCGTATTCCCGCTGGAACGGGAGTTTCCCCGTCAACGCCTGGAAGAGGAGAACCGCCAGAGACCAGATGTCCGTCCGGTGATCGAGCGTGAGCCCCCTGATCTGCTCCGGGGACATGAACGGGAGAGTCCCCATCCGCGCGCCGACCCGGGTGATCTGGGTCCCCCCGGAGAGTTTGGCCAGACCGAAATCCACGATCTTCACCTCGCCGTCGGCCGTGATGATGATGTTGGCGGGTTTGATGTCGCGGTGCACGATCCCGTGCTCGTGCGCCTTGGCGAGCCCACGGCCGATCCTGATGACGATGTCAAGCGCCTCCCCCACCGAGAGCGGACCGCGCGAGATCTTCGCGCTCAGGTTCTCGCCGCCGTAGAAGGCCATGCAGATGAACATGAGGCCTTCTTCGGTCTCGCTGATCTCGTGGACGGTGCAGATGTTGGGGTGATCCAGCGCCGAGGCGGCCTGCGCCTCCTTCAGGAACCGCTTTTTGGCCGACGGGTCCCTGACAAGATCGGGCATGAGAAACTTCAGGGCGACGATCCTCTTGAGGGACATGTCCTCCGCCCTGTACACGACGCCCATCCCGCCGCCGCCTATCCGGTCAAGTATCTGGAAATGCGAAATGACGGTCCCGATGACGTTCCCCGCAAGGACGCGGCGCATGAACGTCTCTTTGTCCCTCATCGACAGGCGTTTCAGGAACGACCGGGCCTGGGGATTGTCCGGATCGATCTCGAGGATCTGGTTGAACGCCGACGCCGCTTCCTCGTAGCGCTCGGCCTTGTCGTGCGCGATCCCCTCCGCAAGGAGCGTCCGTATCCTGGGATTGGGGGAGGGTCCCCCGGTGAGCGCGACAAGGTCCTTCAGGATCTCCGAGCAGTCGGCGTACCGTTCTTCATGGTCCTTGGCGAGGCACTTGGAGAGAATCCTCTGCACTTCGTCCGTCAGCCCGCTCTCTTCCAGCTTGATGGGCGCGGGGTCTTCGTGCAGGATCTTGTAGAGGACCGTCGTGTCGTCCCCCGTGAACGGCTTGGCGTACGTGAGCAGCTCGTACAGGACGACGCCGAACGAGAATATGTCCGTCCTCCGGTCGACCGGATTTCCCCTGGCCTGCTCCGGCGACATGTACCACGGGGTCCCGATGCGCATACCCATCCGGGTCAGGACGGCGTTCGTGCTCTTGTCTTCAGGAGAAGAGGTTGGAGTGTACGGCTTGGCGATGCCGAAATCGATGATCTTCACACGCCCGTCGTCAAGCAGCTTGACGTTTTCCGGCTTGATGTCGCGGTGGATGACGTTCTTCGCGTGCGCGTACTGGAGCCCCCTGCAGATCTGCCGGGCGAAGTCGAGCTTCTGTTCGAGCGAGAGGTTCTCTTTCCTCTCGATGACCATTCTCAGGTCCCTGCCGGGGAGGTATTCCATCGCGATGAAGGGAACGCCGTCTTCCTCGCCGATCTCGTAGATGACCGCGATCGCGTCGTGAGAAAGCCGTGCGGCCATCCGCGCTTCCCTGTAGAAGCGCGCTTTCGTATCGGCCACATCGAGGGCGATCTGCTGGATGACCTTCAGCGCCACATCCCGCTCGAGGCTCGCGTCGTACGCCCGGTACACGACCCCCATACCCCCGCGCCCGAGCTCTTCGACAACCTCGTATTTTCCGATTTTCTTCATGGACGTGCGGGGGCCAGGTGTGCAATGGGGGAGGGGAAAAATCTGAAATTAATTGCGATGTCGACTTCGGGAGAGTATGCAGCAGCTGGAAGAGGAACGCACAGGAGAGCGGAAAGGTCGAGATGCACTGGATTCACGGGGGATCCGGTACGGGCCTTAATTCTAATGAACGAAAGAACGGGAATTTCGAAATCTATATCAGAAACGCTTCAGTTTATCCAGCCGTTCCGCAGTACGAAAAAACTCCGGACCGGGCTTGTCACGAGCCGGTTGCCGAACTCGATGGAGAACCCGCAGGCGACGATGGTATCGACACGGATCATGTTCCCGCCGAGAGAACAACCCGTGATTGTCATCCGTGCATTCTCCCTCCCTTTGCGGCGGAACCACCCCCCGGAAACGGCGAACGATCCATCCTCACCGAGCCGCAGCGCGTAGACGGAATTCTGGGTCCTGACCATAATGCTGTCCCCCGGGGATACCTCCTTCCGTCGCACCGATCCGGCCTTTGCACTCAAATCGCCGAATGAAGAAAGGGTGTAACCGTATGGTCTCATCGCGCGTCCTCCCCCCTCGTTCACCACGTCCTTCTCAGTGGATGAGCCTCTGTATTGAATGTCACGGAATCAAAATCAAGTGTCCCCGGCGGCGCAAATAGAAGATAGAGGTATTTTAGTGTCTCCGCAAGGAAAAAGCTCTCCATCGAATCCCTCTTTTTCTTTGAAACCACGCTCGCCAAGGCCGCATACCCGGCATCCGTCCTGCAGTAGGCCTTCAGGCTGTCGAAAAACACCGCTCCCATGCGGAGGTAGCGCCTGTCGTGCGTGAAATGATAGAGGTAGTACGCGGATTCTATGATCTCCGGCCTGAGGGCATACCCCGAATCCCTGGCCGTCATACTCCCGTAGTCGATCACTTCCGGCTCTATCCCGTACCTCTGCCACATCCTGAAGCACGATTCTTCAAGGCGGGCCCCCCGGGGCACGTCCCCCGCAAGCGCAAGGACCGCCGGGAAAAAGGCATCCAGTGAGCCAAACAACCTCTCCCCCCGCTCGCCGGTCCGCATGTCGGCGTGTCCGTACCACAAATTCCCGCCGGTGCTGTCGGCTATCCACCTGTCCAGGGGGGCGATCGACGCCTGCCACATCCGGCGGCAGTCGGGGTCGCCCAGCAGGCGCGCGCCCTTGACAAGGTATTCGTAGTACGAGTCGATGCAGCCGCTGACGTGGCTGTCTCTGCCCACCCATCGCCCGGTCGTGATATCGATAGACTCCCCCACAAGTCCGATCGGCGAACGGCGGCTGAAGAGCGTATCCAGCGCCCGTTTCGCTGCCCGCTCATACCGGGGCTCCCCCGTAAGCCCGGTGAGCGTTCCGAACTCCAGAAGGAGCGTGCCGATCTCCGCCGGGTTGCTTACCGTGCCCCGGACGGCGCCGGTCCTCAGATTGACTTCGACATACGGCATGCCGGTCGGTGACCGGAACGCCGGAAGGAGCCTGTCGCCAAGATCCCGGGCCAGGCGAAGGAGCCTTCTGTCTCCCGTCAACTGGTAGGTGGAGAGGAGGCCACCGAGAAACCGGATCGTGAACTCGAAATTCTTGACGTACACGTCCCTGTCGAATGAGAGGTGCGACGCGATGAACTCCCGCGTGCTGTCCGCCTCGTCCTTCAGCCCCATGAGGATCATCGTGTCCAGGGCGTCCATCGCGGTCATGTAGAACGGCTCGCCGTACCAGTCACGGAACGTCCGGGTGAGCGGCCTCAGCTCATCATGACCCCACGCGTACGTCCTGTACCCGTGCCAGGTGTGCAGGAACTCGGTTCTGACCTCCCCGGCCAGGCTGGCGTAATCGCGCTCCTGGGCCGCGCCGGACGGGAGCCCGGCGGCGAGCGAGGCAAGAAGCAACCCGGTGACCGTGCATGTCTTCATCGGTCAATGCCTCAGGAGATAAAGCGCCGTGATGTCGTCGTTCTGGGGTGCCGGGCCGGTGAACTTTTTGACGTCGGTGATCAGGTCCTGTATGAAGTCGTGAGCATGTGCCGGTGCCCGACCGGTCACAAAATTCCTGAGGGGGAAATCCTCGTCGTAGAGCTTCTGCCTGGCGTCTGTGGCCTCCGGGATCCCGTCGGTGTACAGGAGGAGCCGCTCCCCTTTCCCCATGGTGAGCGTCTCGCGTTGATAGGGAAAATCAATTTCCAGCATCCCGAGCGGAATTCCGCCAAGGGCGAGCTCCCGCAAAGTTCCGTCCGTATGGCGCAGATACACGGGGTTGTGACCGGCACTCACCGTTTCCAGCTCGCCGGTAGAAGGGGTCAGAAGCGCGAAAAAGGCGGTGATAAATTTGTCCTCCGTCGAAGCCCTGGAGATCACCCTGTTCAGCCGTCCAACGAGCTCAACAAGAGGGAGGGGAGATTCCAGGTAGGCAGTCAGGTAGGCATGGAAACTGCTGACGAGCAGGGCCGCGGGAACGCCTTTCCCGGCAACATCGGCAATGACCAATGCGAAGCGTCCGTCCGGAAGCGGGATGCAGTCGTAGTAGTCCCCTCCGACGGATTTCGAAGGGATATTGACCCCCGCAATGTCGTACCCCACAATCACCGGGAGCGATTTCGGGAGTATGCGCTGCTGTATGGATGCAGCAACGGCGATATCCTGTTCGATCTTCTGTTTCTCGAGCGCCTCACGGTGGAGGTACAGATTCTCGAGCGAGGCATGGACCTGTTTCGAGAGCGCATCAAGGAGCAGCTGGTCCGTTTCGTCGAACGGGATGACACCCCGCCGGCTCTCTTTGTCGAACAGCTGGAATGTGTACGTTTCCCCGCCGAAATCAAACCCCGCGGAAATTCCCCCGCTCCGGGGCGCCGCACCCTCCGGCG
>DATJPH010000600.1:0-3255 GCA_035506475.1 Bacteroidota bacterium
CGACGAGCCCGGGGCTTACGACGCGCTGGCCGGGAGCGTCCGGCACATCGCGCTCGACTCCGACGGCGATTTCCAGGATGTCTACGTCGAAGAAATGGGATTCCCTTCAGGCAGCAGACAATGACAACGTTGACCGAACTCGTTAGAAATTCACGCACACCGCTTGCCATGCCCGTCGCGACGTTTCCAGGGACGGCGCTCACGAAGTTCTCGGTACGGGAGATCGTGGCCGACGCGCGGAAGCAGTCCGACACACAGATGGCGTTCCACCGGAGGTTCGGCACCCGGATCCTGATGTCGTGCATGGACCTCTCCGTCGAAGCGGAAGCGTTCGGCTCCGCTGTCACATTCTCGGACACCGAGGTCCCGACAGTCACCGGGCGCCTTGTGACCGATGAATCCGCGGTGAAGCAGATCCCTATCCCCCCGATCGGGACAGGCAGGACGCGGGTGTATATCGACGCCGTTGCGAACCTCGTGAAGGCGGGGGGCGGCCTCCCCGTGCTGGCGGGGATGATCGGCCCCTTCTCACTCGCGGGGAGGCTCTTCGGGGTGAGCGAATCACTCCTTGCCACCGCCGCGGAGCCGGAGGCGATCGAGGCGCTCATAGAAAAGACGACGGCGTTTCTCACCGCGTACGCCACGGCGTTCAAGGCCGCGGGCGCATCGGGGATCATCATCGCGGAGCCGAGCGCCGGTCTCCTCTCCCCCCGCGGGCTTGCGGCCTATTCTTCGCCGTTCGTCAAGCGGATCATCGAAAGCGTCGAAGGGGGAGGGTTCGAGGTGATACTTCACAACTGCGCGGCAAAGCAGGTACACCTGGGGGCGGTCGGGGAATCGGGGGCGCACATATTCCATTTCGGCGCGCCGATGGAGATACCCGCGGCGCTCAAAGGGCTCCCCCCCGGGTCGATCGTCTGCGGCAACCTCGACCCGGCGGCCGTCTTTGTCCATGCGAAACCTGACGCCGTCGCCCGGCTGACCCGGGAGCTCATCGCGTCGACGGAAGGGAGCGCCAATTTCGTGGTCTCGTCAGGGTGCGACATACCGGCGGCGACGTCGCACGAGAACCTCGACGCGTTCTTCCGCGAAGCTTCAGCCACGCCCCTCAGGAATTAAAAAACCTGTAGTACGGCTTCTTCTCCCCCATCCGCTTCAGGAGCAGCGCAAGCTCCCGGGCGTGATAGTCCCCCCACATTGACGATTCGCCGCACGGGTTCTTCCTCCCGGTTCCGACGTGATCCCATCCGTTCGGCCTGTGGTAGACCGAGTGGAGAAGGAGACCCTGGTGGGCGCTCGCGGAGCTGAGATACGGCTCGGCAAAGAGCGTCCGCGCAACCGTGAGTCCGGCCTTCAGGTACCTGTCGCCGTCGGAATATCGGCCGGCCGATTGGAGGTAGACGCCGAGCCTGACGAGCCCCTGCGCCGCGATCGCCGCCGCGGAGCTGTCGACCGGCTCCTCGCCGTTGTACGGGTCGGCGGAGCGCGAAAGGTAGTCTCCCAGACGCGCAAGCCCCGGCGCGCCGGTATCCCAGTAGGGAACTCCGTCGGCGGGAGTGTTCTGGATGTAGAAATCGGCTGTCGCTTCCGCCGCCTTCAGTATGCCGGCAAGAACGGCCGGTTTACCCCCGAAGGGGGCGAGCGATGCATCAGGGAGCGAGGCGATAAACTCGGCTTCTTCGGCGAACCCGCAGATAATCCATGCCAGTCCCCGCGTCCAGGTCGTGAACGGGGAATACCCCTGCTGCGAAGAGGGGCACCTGTACGAGCCGTCGTTCGTATTGAATATCGATTCGTGCGCGACACGGCCCCGGACGTCGTAGATGTCCCGGCCTTCACCGTAGTAGACGTTGTATTTCGCTGTCGACTCCGCGTGTCGGATCAGCCGTTCGAGGAGCGATATCTTCGCGTCCCTCTCCCCCATGAGCACGTGGCCGAGCTGGTGGGCCAGGGCAAGTGACCGGAGCGATCGGACGGTGTCGGCAAAGAGCGAATGCGGACCGTTAAACGAATAGATATATCCCGCCCCGGCGCCCAGGTCGGTCCACCGCGAGGCCTGCACGGCGCCGCTCACCTTCAGCGCGAGCGCGTAGCAGTTCAGTTCCCACTCGTCGGCGGGGATGAGCCCTTCCCGCATCATCCTGTGCAGGTTCCCGTACGTGCTCACGTTGTTGAACCCGTGGTCGTGGACACCGGCGGCGCTCAGGTGGGGCGCCATCTCTTCCACGGTCCCTTTCCTGCCGAACTCGAGGAATTCCTTCTCCCCCGTGGCCTCGAACTGGAGGAGCGCCGATCCGAACATGAACCCCTGCGTCCACTCTGTCCATCCGCGCGAGGTGTAGTGCCCCCCCACGGTGAAGACCGGCGCCCCGCGCGAAGGGCTCCATGATTTCCGGAGCGACCTGATCTTGGCTGCGGAGAGTGCAAACAGGCCTTCGATGGGGGCGCGGAGGTCCGCGGACTCGATGGTATCGTCAATCGCGATCATGATTCCTCACAGTCTCGGCAGGTGGAGCCCGCCGTCGATATAGATGATCTCGCCGGTTGAATAGGGAAAATCTCCGGAGAGTATGGAGCCGACCGCAAAGCCCACGTCGTCGGGGGAACCCCATCTCCCCATCGGCACGGCGCCCGATCCGATCATGGCGTCGTACTTCCCCTTCACCCCCGCGGTCATATCGGTCGCCATGATGCCGGGACGGAGCTCGATCACCTGTATCCCCTCCCCCGCGAGCCTCAGCGCCCAGAGCTGCGCACCCATGGAGAGCCCGGCCTTGGACATGCAGTACTCGCCCCGGTTGAGCGAGGCGGTGAGCGCGGAGATCGACGTGTTGAATATGACCGCGAATCCGCGCCTGAGCAGGGGCTCGGGTTTTTCTTTCAGCCAGTAATTGGCCACCGCCTGCGTCAGGAAGAAGGGACCCTCCAGGTTCGTTGCAATCACCTCCCGGAATATCTCGGGGGACGCCTCCGTGATGTCGGCCCTGACCCGGGGCCCGACACCCGCATTGTTGACAAGCGCGTCGATCCGTCCGAAAGCTTTAAGCGTCCCCTGCACGAGCGACGCTCTCTCCTTTGCCGAGGAGACGTCGGCCTTCAAGGGAACGAATTTCTGACCGGGGAGCGTCTTTTTCGATTCGCACAGGGAGGCGGTCTCCGCCGCGGCGGCCGCGTTCCCGGCATAATTGACGGCCACCGAGAAGCCGAGTTCGGCCAGCCGGAGAGCGAACCCCCGGCCGAGTCCCCGGCTCGCCC
>DATJPH010000601.1:0-3405 GCA_035506475.1 Bacteroidota bacterium
CGGAGTGCGCCGTCCTGAACCTGAGTCCCAGGGGGGAGGGATCGCTCGTCGCCTCGCTCCGCCTCTACGTGGACGAGTCGGAGTGGCTTGTCCGGATGGCGGAGATCACCGACGTCAACGGCAAGATCACGACGTACACCCTCAGCGACATCAAACTGAATCCCGGCCTCAGCGACTCCCGGTTTGTCATGCAGATCCCGGAAGGGGCTGAGGTCGTTGACATGCGATAGGAGGGCTGTTGCTCCAGGAGTCCCCTCTCCACGGGCGGCCGCTTTCGCGCGGCCGCCGGGTCCTGCAGTATGCGCTGAGCGCCGCGCTGACAGTGCTGTTCCTCTGGATCGCATTCCGGGGCACGGACCCGGGGAAGCTCTTTCCCCTCGTGCGGGGGGCCAACTACTGGTGGATGCTCCTGATGTTCGCCTGTACGATCGCGAGCCACGCGGTCCGTTCCTGGCGGTGGGGGTATCTCCTCTCGCCGATCAAGCGGGGGATCGGTTTCAGGAATCTTTTCGCCGGGGTGATGATCGGCTACATGTTCAACAACATCCTCCCGCGCGCCGGCGAGATTGCGCGCCCCTACGCGATCAGCCGGTCGGAATCCCTCCCCGCAAGCTCCGCCTTCGGGACGATCGTCGTTGAGCGGATCATCGACACATTTTCGTTTCTCCTTCTTGTCGCGCTTCTCCCCCTGGCCTACGACGGTCCGCTCGTCGAATCGTTTCCCTGGCTCGAGCGCGCGGGGTGGATCATCACCGGCGTCACGGCCGCCGGGCTCATCTTCCTTGTGGCCATGATGCTGCGGCGTGACTGGACTGACAGGTTCCTGCTCCGGCCCCTGGGGTGGATCCTCCCGCGCCCCCTCATGGTCCGGCTTGAGGCGCAGGTGCACGCGTTTCTCGACGGGTTCCTCTTCCTCAAGAACCCTGCCACCTTCGCCGTGATCGTCTCCTCCGGCCTCCTTGTCTGGGCCCTCTATTTTCTGATGACCTACGTGGCGCTCTTTGCCTTCGGCCTCGGCCCCCTGGGGCCGCGCGCGGCCCTTGTCCTTCTGACGATCTCGAGCATCGGGGTCGCCATACCGACGCCGGGGAGCACCGGGAGCTACCATGCGTTTACGTCGCAGACGCTGATACAGCTCTATGCGGTCGACCCCTCCGTCGCGCTCGGCTTTGCCACGGTCACGCACGCCGTCGGGTTTGTCGGCGTGACGCTCCTGGGGGGATACTACTTCTTCCGCGACCGCCTGGCGTACCCGGGGGGCGCCCAGTCGCCCGAACCCGCAAAGGAGGTGCGATGACGAGGGGGATGATTGTCCTTGCGGTCATCCTGGCAGCCGCGGGGGCGCGGGCGCAGGCGCCGCACGATGCGTCGCCGCGGTGGTCGCTCTCGGCGGGGATGGGGGTCGAGTACGCCTCCTGTCCGGACGTGACGACGCTCATCAACGCGACCGTCGTGCCGGCGCAGGCTGTCCCCGGTTTCAAATCCGCCGTCGAATTTTTCGGCGCGGCGGCCTTCCCGCTCTCGGGCCCCTGGCTGCTGAAGTTCGAATTCGCCTACTCGATCGCGTCGTTTTCGCCCCAGGGGGCGTACGGCCCGGCGTCGTTTTCCGTCACATACGCGATGCCCTCGCTCATCCTCCAGTACATGCTGCTCGACCGGGGGGTCTACAACGTCAGGGCGGGAGTCGGGGGAGGATACCACTTCGGGAGCCTCCAGGAAAAGTATTTCGTCATCAACACCGCCTACTCGGGGAAAGGCCCCGGGATCGTCCTTGAGGCCGAGGCGAACACGGCGTTCGGCGACCACCTCTACGCGTTCCTGGGAGCGAACCTCCGGTGGGAATCCGTCGGGACGATTCTCGACTCCTCGGGGGGGAGCCCCGGCGTCGCCTCGGGCGGCGGGGCGGTGACGCTACACTCGTTCGGCGCGGGGGCCCGCCTGGGCGCGAGTTACCTTTTCTAACAACAATCAGGAGAACCGTTCATGCACAGCCGCACGCTCCACCCGGGGTCGACACTCCCCTTCATCGCGATCGCTCTCCTCGCCGTTACGCTCAGTGCGACGGCGGGTTCGCCGCAGACAACACAGAAAGGGAAAAAGAAGACGATGACACAGGCACATGAGGTCGCCGTAATCGAAACGTCGATGGGCACGATCGAAGCCGAACTCTACAGGGCGGATGCCCCGAAGACTGTCGAGAATTTCGTGGGTCTGGCAGGGAAGAAATATTTCGACGGGATCATATTCCACCGCGTGGTCCCGGGGTTCGTCATCCAGGGAGGGGATCCCACGGGGACGGGGACGGGGGGGGAGAGCATCTGGAAGAAGGAATTCGCCGACGAGCTGAACCCGGCCACCCCGTCGTACAAGGCGGGGTACATGAAGGGGGTCCTCGCCATGGCCAACCGCGGGCCGAACACGAACACGAGCCAGTTCTTCATCATGCTGGCGGACAACACGACGCTCCCCAAGAACTACTCGATATTCGGGAAAGTCATCAAGGGGATGGACGTCGTCGACGCCATCGGGAAGGTGCCGCTGGAAGGCGGATCGAGGCCGGTGACGCCCGTCGTCATGAAGTCCGTCCGGATCCGGACGGCCGAAGCCGCTCCGAAGAAAAAGTGACCTGACGTGGCCAAGGAGGGATTGACATACGCGGCCCTCTCTGCGTCGCTCGGCGCGGGAGATATCGCGCCGGTCTACCTTCTGTACGGCGAGGAGGATCTCCTCGTGGAGGAGGCGCTCGACGCCGTCCTGAATGCGGCGCTCCCCGGGAGCGACCGTGCGTTCAACCTCGATGTCGTCTCCGGAGGCGACACCGACGGGGTGGAGATCGTCGCCCGCGCCTCGTCGTTCCCGATGACCGGCGACCGCCGCGTGGTCGTCGTCCGTGAGGCGGACAGGCTCTCGGCGCACGACTGCGAGCTCCTGGCGGCGTACGCCGAGGAGCCGTCGGCCTCAAGCTGCCTTCTGCTTGTCGGGACGAAACCGGACATGAGGAGAAAGCCGTTTGCGGCCCTCAAGAAGGCGGGCAGGGCGCTGGAATGCAAGCGTCTCTACGAGAACCAGGTCCCGGCGTGGATCGCGACGGAGGTGGGAAGGGGGAAGCGGCACATCGAGCCTGAAGCGGCGAAGCTCCTTCCGGCCTACGTCGGGACCTCCCTGAGGGAAATCAGGAACGAGCTTGAGAAGCTCTACGTGTACATCGGCGCCCGGAAGGAGATCACCTCCGGCGACGTCTCCGCGCTCGTGGGGATGTCAAGGGAGTTCACCCCCTTCGAGCTCCAGAAAGCGGTGGGGCGGAAGGAGATCTCGCGCGCGATGACGATACTGCAGGAATTCCTCGGCGCCGGGGGGGGGGTCCCGCTCGTCATCGCGACGATGACGAACTACTTCCTGACCCTC
>DATJPH010000602.1:0-3959 GCA_035506475.1 Bacteroidota bacterium
TTTGTGCCCGGTTATCGGGGGGGGAACAGGCGACCTGAACAAATATAAGAAATTATTAGGATTTGTCAGAAACGATACATACATTGTGTGCACTGCATACCAGCAGCATTCCGCAGCCGATCGACCCTGTTCGGAAGCGGACGTTGAGACTCGCTTCCCGATGATGAATGCAACCCACCCTCCTGCGTTCCTGATCCCAGCCGGTTTCATGGTAGTGTAGACTCATTCGCCAAGGACTCTATCCGACGGCGGACGGGATCACTGATTCTTCATTTCACAATTGAGGTTTGTTACATGGGTTTTACCAAATTTGGTCTCTCAGACCATATCATCAAAGGGATCGGCGCAGCAGGCTACAGCGTGCCCACCCCGATCCAGTCTCTCGCCATTGAACCCGCTGTTGCGGGGAGAGACATCATCGCGTGCGCGCAGACGGGTACGGGGAAAACTGCGGCATTCGTCCTCCCCATACTCCACCACCTCGCACCGGCAAACGGGTCGTCGTCCGGAAGCAGAAATCCCCGGGCGCTCGTCCTGACGCCGACACGCGAGCTCTGCCAGCAGGTGCAGGCTTCGGCAGCCAAGTACGGAAAGTTCCTCTCCCTGAGGTCGGTCTCGATCTACGGAGGCGCCGGGATGGAACAGCAGATCAAGGCGCTCCGCCGCGGCGCGGATATCGTCGTCGCGACGCCCGGCAGGCTCCTCGATCACATGCAGCGGAAGACCGTCGACCTCTCCGGGATCAAGATCCTGGTGCTTGACGAGGCCGACAGGATGCTCGACATGGGATTCATCAACGACGTGAAAAAAATCATCCACGCCATCCCGTCGAAGCGTCAGACGATGCTCTTTTCCGCGACGATCTCCCCCGACATCAGGTCGCTCGCCTCGAATATCCTCCACGACCCGCAGACCGTCGAAGTCGGCGAGCGGCGCAATCCGGCGGAAACCATCGTCCAGCACTTCTACAATGCCCCGCAGGGCGCCAAGATCGATCTTCTCGTGCACGCGCTCGAAGCCGAGCATATGCAGAGCGTCCTCGTCTTTTCCAGGACAAAGCACGGCGCCGACAAGATCAGCAGGCGGCTCGAGCGGACAGGAATAGCGTCCGCCGCGATCCACTCAAACAGGACGCAGTCCCAGAGGGAGAAAGCGCTCGAAGGATTCAAGGCGGGGAAGTTCCGCGTTCTCGTGGCGACCGACATCGCCGCCAGGGGGATCGACGTCAGCGGCATATCCCACGTGATCAATTACGATATCCCCCAGTACCCTGAAGACTACATCCACCGCATCGGGAGAACGGGACGGGCCGGGGCAAGCGGCGACGCGATCACGTTCGTCGCCCGCGAAGAAGCCCAGTATCTTACCCGGATCGAGAAGTTCGTGGGTAAGCGGTATGTCGTCAATCCTTATCCGGGATTCACCGCCTCTCCCGGGCTCGCGCATGAGCCCTCGCGCATCTCGAATGCCGCACGGTCGCCCCGGCAGGCGCCCCGCAACGACAACAGGCAGGCGCAGCACGGACGAAACGCACCGCAGAACACCAAGCGCCACCCGCGCCCGGAGCGGACGTCGTCGCACAACGACAAGCGGTTTCCGCAGGCGGGAAGGAAGAAGACCGACCACAAGAAGATGGAGTCCTATTCGTCCGATTCCAGCGGCGCCGGCTGGTCGAACTACTAGACGCGCTTCACGTTGTACGCAACGGCCCCGCTCTTGATGAGCGGGGCCGTTTTTTCTTGCCTAAGGGTTCCGGTCGTGATCTTTGCCGCGCCCCCTATCAGGAGCGCCGTTCCCCTTCCCGTGGTTTCCCCGGCCCTTGCCGTGTTCAGCGGGACCGCGCTTCTGTTCTTCGACCCATCTGGCGTGCTCGGGATGGTCCTTGTTGACAAAGTACCTGGGTTCGTGGCTGTCACGAATCGCCACCTGATCATGCGCTCCCCTGAACGAGCCGTACCGCTGCCTGTAGACTGCCGCGTGCAGGTAAGGCGTCCGTTCGTTCACGACGACCTTGTGGGACCTGTACAGGTCGAATTCCCTGTACCGGGGGGGCAACGAGGTCGCTCTCCGCCAGTGCCCCCCCTCCTCGTAGATAAACTGGTGCCGGGGCACGTAGTAAAATGCGTCGATATCCGGAAGGTAGTAGTATTCGACATGGTCGTATCCGACGGGACCCCAGACCGGCTGAATATTGATATTGATGCTCAGCTGCTGCGCGGCAGCGGCGGCGGACAGGAATACCAGAGCGGCAAAAAAAAGGATGGAACGCATGATGTTTCCCCCCATTTGTTCATATCAGCTGTGGCTGTTTTGTTCAACATGAGGCAATACGCTGAAGGTTCCCCCCCGGACACCGGATTGTCAGACTGTCAGGTGAAGGAACGGCTGCTGATCATGCGCACGCATGGTCATAGCCTTCCGGGATCCAGAAACAGTCAGTGAACGCATGATATTTTCATTTCATTTTGTTATATCAATGATACGCGCTCGCATCGTGGGTTGGAACCGCCCAAAAGAAAGAACCTGGAGTTAACCCCGGTTGAGAAACCCTCTCCCCCTTTTTTTCCTCATCGTCGTGGCCACGATAGGATCGGTCTGGATCCTCTTATCACAAGGATTCTTCCCGGTCGATGAATGCGCTCACTACCTCTACAGCCGGTTCGTCATTACCGCGCTCCCGTTTACCGTGGAGACCTGGCACAGGCCGGGACTCCTCTGGCTGTTTGCACTCCCGGCGCAGTGGGGGCATACGTTCACCATGTTCTTCGCACTCGCCCTCTACATCTGCCTTCTTGTCGTCACGTACCGGATCGCGGTGCTGATGAAAATTCCTCACGCCGCGTGGGTTATCCTGTTCACCGGGCTCCAGCCGGTACTCTTCGACATCTCGTATGCGTGCCTGGCGGAGATGCCGGCTGCACTCGTGCTTGCACTCTCGTACTGGGCCCGGCTGAAGGGGAAGGACGGGTGGAGCCTCGCGCTCGCCTCCTGCGTCTTCCTCTTCCGGTTCGAGATGTACGGCTTTGCGCTGCTCCTCTTCCTCCTCCTCCTGAGGGAGAAGAAATGGCGGATACTCCCCCTGGTGCTCGCCGGACCGCTGGTCTGGATCGGATCCTCGGCGCTTATTTCCGGCGATCTGATGACATTCTTCAGGGAATGGTCGGACTTCTCGCACCTGGGGAAGTACGTTCCGGGAATCAGCCTGACGTTCTACCTGGAGAACCTGCAGAAGATATTCGGGATCACGCAGGTGCTCTTCGCCGGCGCAGGGATCCTGTTGATCATCAGGCGCAGGCGCACAGCCGATTTCGGCATACTCCTCTTTGCCATTGCCATGAACATCATCGTCAACACGCTTGCGGGCGCGGAGGTCCTTCACTGGACGGGGAGCATCGGTGAGTTCCGCTACGTTGCGGTCGTCGGGCCGTTTGTCGCCGTCATCGCGACGTTCGGCCTCTCGGAGATCCTTGAGGCAATAAGGCCGGCATGGGGGAAAATCGTCCTCGAGGTCGCGGTCATCGGCGCCGTCGCGTTCAACTGCACACTGTCGACCCGTCCACGCATGTGGGAGAATTACGAGAAGATCGTCCTCAACCTCGCCCGCGCGGCGCACGCCGAATACCCGGAGGTGACGCTCCTGAGCAACAACTCGCTCGCGGCATACGTCTATGACGTGGCCCCGTCGGGGGGGCCGCACTACCGGAAACTGGACGCCCGGATGGTCGCGAAGTTCACGCGCTGTCTCATCCTCTGGGACCCCTATTCGTCGAACCCGCGCTTTTTTCAGACGGGGCTTTCGGCAGAGAGCATGCTCCGGGATTCGTCGCTCACTGTCGCGGATCAATACACGTACGGTGATTCCTCCTACATCGTGTTCCTGAAACGCGCCGGCAACTGACGCAGATCTTGGAATTCCGGCCGCTTATTCATATACTTTCTATCATGTTCCCCCCCTGTGA
>DATJPH010000603.1:0-2512 GCA_035506475.1 Bacteroidota bacterium
TGCCGTCAAAAGAAGAGATGAAGAGAACTCCGTTGTCGGAGCCGTTGATTACGCCGTTGCTGTCAGAGTCCGCGATGTGTGCTGTATAGACAATGAGTTGCCTGTGCCGCTGCAAGGAGTCACGCGGAGCATCGATCCTGCCTATGGCCATGGGGCGATCGAATACGAGATTTGCCTGGTCGGTCTGCTCATTGACAATGGCCACATTGACCAGGGTGTTGTCCTCTTTCATCCCTGCCCGGCTCTTGAGCTCGCTCACCTGTTGGTGACCGGGAAATCCGATCGGGATGACAAGATATCGAGTCCCCCAGATCCGTAACGGGGTATCGAATTGAACTGTTGTTGCCGTGGCCATCTGTGTGGCGGTCTGGGGAGGATTCGTCGTACCTGGTGCCGGCGCAACGGCGATGCCGACTGGAACTTCGCTCGATGAATGAAAATACAGATAGAATAACGTGCCAGAACCAATGAGGCTGAGGATGCCGATAACCATCCCTCCGAGTACCTTCACCAATGGGGGCAGAGCCTTGCGCATGGCTTGATTCTCCGGTGTAGTAGGCATGAAGGCAGGACCATCTGATTATTCCGGGGACGACTGCGTCGGAAATGTATTCAAACCCCGGGGAAGGTGCAATGTGCAGCAAGCGGCGGGATTGCCCGCCCGCCGGCAGGAGCCAAACAAATAAGCCCTCCGTTATGAAGGGCTTATTGTCGTGAGCGCGGGTGGGCTCGAACCACCGACCCTCTGCTTAAAAGGCAGATGCTCTACCCCTGAGCTACGCGCCCGCATGCCGTGCGGTGGATAACAGCAATCAATTTAGTCAGACTCGGTGCTAAAATCAATATAAAAGGCCCGGTCACCCGGGCCTTTGCGCGTCACCGCACGCACTGCTCGCCTGAGTCGTCTCTCAAAATCCCTTCCCGTTCAGCCAGGAGAGAGTATACTCGGCGATATCCCGCCAGCCGCCGTCGATCGTCAGTGAATGACCGCGGCCTGCAAACTCTTTCAACTCGGTCACCGCGGGCGATCTCCGGTAGGCCCTGAGCGTGCCCCGGACAAGCACCGGGGGCACCGTGTTATCCTCCCCGCCCGAAATCAGGAGCAGCGGTCCCCGCTTCGGGTTCAGGACGTTCACACTCGTGGCGGCGCGGGGATTGAGCGCCGCCGTGGCAGCCTGGAATAGGGGACGCCCGGGACCCGGCATCGCGTACTTCTCGTAGAGGAGCTTTGCCTCCTGGGCAGGGACCATGTTGGTGAAACCGAAGTGGAACTCCTCTTCTGTGAGTCCGACCGAACGACGGATGTTCAGCGGATTGCGGAGGACGGGGATGGCGGACCGGAGCGCGGAAAGCGGAAGCTCGAAGACGCCCCTGATCGGCGCCGGATCGATTGCCACTGCGGCCGAGGCCAGGTCGCGTCCGAGAAGATTCTGCACGAGAAGGCCCCCGAAGGAGTGTCCGATGAGGACCGGTTTGCGGGGGAGCGTGCTGATACGGGAAGCGATGTGGTCTGCGATCTCCCGGACGCCGTACCCGGCCAGTGCGGCGGAGTTGCGGCGGGTTTCTTCGGTTGTTTCCGCGTCGCCCGGCCACGGGGCCGTGTATGGTTCATATCCCTTTGCGCGGAAGAAATCGAGCCACGCCGTCCAGGACTCCCCGTGAAGCCAGAGTCCGTGGACAAATATTACCGGGCCGTGCGTCGCCGTTTCAGCTCCCATCGCCTTCCCTCCTGTCAGGATCCTTTCCTGATCCTCTTCAGCTCTCTCTCCACGATGCCGGGGTTATCATCGACGAAATGCCTCGAGAGCCTGCGCGCACGCCTGAGCTCATTCTCATCGATCTCGGCGACGATGAGATCTTCCTCGAAGAGCCTGGCCGAGACGATGCAGCTGCCGTCGGGCCCGACGATCTCGGAGCCGCCCCAGAAATTGACCCCGTCTTCGAACCCGACCCTGTTGCAGAAGGCGAGGAACACCGACAGGAGCCGCGCGTACGTCCGGTGGTTTTCTGCATTCACCGTCGCTATCTGCGGCTTCTCTTCTTTCCCCGAAATCCGCGTAGGGCTTGCCACGAGCGTCAGGATGATCCCCGCCCCGTCCTGGGCGAGAAGATACGGGAGTGGAAGATGCCAGAGGTCCTCGCAGATGAGGACGCCGAACCTTCCGTGCTTTGATTCCAGGGCCCGGACTGACGAGCCGCTCGAGAAGTACCTGTTCTCCTCGAACATGCCGTATGTCGGGGGGTACGTTTTCCGGTGCGCGGAGCGGACATCGCCCCCCTCGAAAAAGAACGCCGCGTTGTGAAGTGCAAACGCGTCCGATTCCTCGATCCCCCCGGCAAGTATCGATATCGATCGTCCCTTCTCGATCAGCGGCGCAATCGCCCGGAGATCGCCCCGGAGATTGAGCGCCAGGTCCCAGTTCATGTCTTTAATGGCATAGCCGGTCAGGCTGAGCTCGGGGAACACGACGAGCTGCGCGCCCGCGGCGGCGGCTTTGTCGGCGACGGCAAC
>DATJPH010000604.1:0-7057 GCA_035506475.1 Bacteroidota bacterium
CATAGGTCGCCGGGGGAACCGTGTTGACCGTGTCGGGCCCGACGAGGGTCTCGACGTACAGCAGGTCGCTGTAAGCGGGGTTCTTCGTCCCGGTGCTCGCCCAGAGCGGCCTCTGGACGGCGGCCCCCTTCGCGCGGAGCGGGGCAAACCGCGGGCCCCCGAAAATCTCCTTGAACGCCCTGTAGACGAGCTTCGTGTTGGCGACCGCGACTTTCCCCGTGAGTCCTTTGAAACGCGAGACCGCCGCCGGGTCGCTCGTCCCCGCGATCTTCTTCCCGAGCAGGTCGTCGACGAGCGTGTCGATGCGGCTCACGAATATGCTCGCCACCGACGCAATGCCGGAGACCGGTTTGCCGGCCTGCGCGCGGGATTCGAGCCCCGCGATGTACGCCCCGGCCACTTCCCTGTACCGCCGGACCGAGAATATCAGCGTGACGTTGATGTTGAACCCCTCGCTGATCGCCGCGGTGATCGCGGGGAGCCCCTCTTTCGTCGCGGGGATTTTCACCATGACGTTCTTCCGGCCGATCCGGGAGGCAAGCTCGCGGACCTCCGCGATTGTCGCCGCGGTGTCCCGCGCCTTCGTCGGCGTCACCTCCACGCTTACGTACCCGTCGGCGCCGCGCGTCCTGTCATACGCGGTCTTCAGGACGTCGGCGGCCATCTGTATATCCTTCACCATGAGCGACTGGATGATTTCGGCCGTGGAGGCGCCCGGCGATTTCGCGAGGATCCCGCGGAGCTGCTCGTCATAGTCGGCGCTCCCCGAAATCGCCTTGTCGAATATCGTCGGGTTCGACGTCATGCCGAGCAATCCCTCGTCCACGAGCCGGCGGAGATCTCCGCTCGTCACGAGCCCTCGGCTGATATTGTCGTACCAGATGCTCTGGCCGAGATCCTCGAGCTGCTTCAGTGCATTTGCCATCTCATCCCCTCCTACCGCTGTTTCGATTCGATGTCTTGTGTTTTCGCCACGCGCCGCACGTGCCGTTCTTCTTCGGAGAACCGGGCCCCGAGGAACGCCCTGGCAATCTCGAGCGCCGGGGCGGTCCCGATCACGCGGGCGCCGAGGCAGAGGACGTTCATATTGTCGTGCTCGACCCCCTGGTGGCCGGAATACGTGTCGTGGCAGGTTCCCGCGCGTATCCCCCTGATCTTGTTCGCCGCGACGCAGGCGCCGACACCGCTCCCGCAGACGAGTATCCCCCGCTCCGCGCGTCCAGCGACGATCGTCTCGCCGAGCGCGCGCGCATAATCCGGATAGTCGACCGGTTCGCGGCTCCCGGTCCCCAGGTCGATGAGCGTGTGCCCGTCCTCGCCCAGCGCGGCGATGAGCCACTGTTTCATGTCGAACCCCGCGTGATCGGCGGCGATGGCGACGGTCATCCGAGCACCTTGCGCGCGGCGGCAACGACCGCTTCCGCGGTGATGCCGAACCCCTTGAAGGCGGCTTCAGCGGGGGCCGAGGCACCGTAGGAGGTCATCCCCACGAACGCGCCCTTCATGCCGATATAGCGCTCCCAGCCGAGCCGCACTCCCGCTTCGACCGCGACCCGGGCGGCGACAGAAGAGGGGAGGACGCTTTCCCTGTACGCCTCCGGCTGCATCTCAAAGAGCTCCCAGGAGGGGAGGCTCACGATCCTTGCCTTCACCCCCTCGGCGGTCAGCTTCTCGTAGGCGCTCATTGCCAGCGAGACTTCGGAGCCCGTGCCGATCAGGATCAGCTTCGGGTCGGGCGCGCCGGCGAGTATGTAGCCGCCGCGCGCCAGGTTGTGCGCGGGGGCGAACTTTGTCCTGTCGATGACGGGAAGCTTCTGACGCGTGAGCGCCAGTGCCACCGGCCCGGTGCGGTGCTCGAGGGCGAACTTCCACGCGGCCATCGTCTCGGTCGCGTCCGAGGGACGGATCGTGATAAGCCCCGGCATCGCGCGGAGCGCCGCCAGGTGCTCGACCGCCTGGTGCGTCGGACCGTCTTCGCCGAGCCCGATGGAGTCGTGCGTGTAATCGAATATCACGGGATACTTCGACCGCGAGGCAAGGCGGAGCGTCGGGCGCATGTAGTCGCTGAAGACAAAGAATGTCCCGCCGTACGGGATGAGCATGTCGCTCACCGCAATGCCGTTCATGACCGCGCCCATGGCGTGTTCCCGGACGCCGTACCGGATATACCGGCCTTCCCTGTGTGCGGGCGAAAAGTCCACCGCCCCCTTGAAACGGGTATTGTTCGACGGCGTCAGGTCCGCCGAGCCGCCGATCACGAGGGGGAGCTTCGGCATGAGGGCGTCAAGGAGCTTCCCCTGCGCTTCGCGGGTCGCGATCGGGGACGCGGGATCGAACGCCGGGAGAGATTCCTTCCAGATGTTTTCCCAGTCGGCGGGGAGCTGCCGCGAGGCGGCACGCCGGAATTCCCCGGCCTCGGCCGGGTAGCGCGCGGCGTACTTTTCGAAGAGCGCGTTCCATTCCTTCTCGAGCGTCTCCCCCTTTGCAACCTGCCCTCCCATGTACTCCGCGACCTCGGGGGGAACGTAGAATTTCTTTTCGGGATCCCAGCCGTAGCGGCGCTTGGTGAGGGCAACCTCGTCGTCCCCCAGCGGCTGGCCGTGCGCCTCCGGCGTGTCCTGCCTGTGGGGACTCCCGTACCCGATATGCGTCCGCACCTGTATGAGCGACGGGCGGTCCTTCTCTTTGCGCGCGGCGCCGATCGCCGTGCGGAAGGAGTTCATGTCGTTCCCGTCCCCTCCCACGACCTGGACGAACCAGCCGTAGGCCTCGTACCGTTTTGCCACCGTCTCGGTGAACGCCATCGACGTGTCGCCGTCGATGCTGATATGGTTGTCGTCGTAGACGACGATAAGGTTGTCGAGCTTGAGCGTCCCCGCAAGCGATGAGGCCTCGGAGGCGACCCCCTCCATCATGCACCCGTCTCCTGCCACAACGTAGATCCTGTAGTTGAGGAGACGGAAATCCTCGCGGTTATACCTGTTGGCAAGGTGCTTGGCGGCGATCGCCATACCCACCGCGTTGGCGATCCCCTGTCCGAGCGGACCGGTCGTCACCTCCACACCCGGCGTGTGGCCGTATTCGGGGTGCCCGGGGGTGCGGCTCCCCCACTGGCGGAAGTTTTTCAACTCGTCGAGCTTCAGGTCGAACCCCGTCAGGTGGAGGAGGGAATACAGGAGCATGCATCCGTGTCCCGCCGAGAGGACGAACCTGTCCCTGTTCGCCCACTTCGGGTTGTGCGGATTGTACTTCATGAACTCCGTCCAGAGCACGTACGCCGCGGGAGCCATCCCCATCGGCATCCCCGGGTGGCCCGATTTCGCCTTCTGGATCGCGTCGATCGCCAGACAGCGGATCGTGTTGATGCAAAGCTCGTCAAGCTCTGAGACGCTGGGATTGCGGGGGAGGACCCCCCCCGGGGTCGGAATTGCCTGTTCAGTCATACTGCCGGGAGCGCGAATTTGTGATTGAACCGTTGTTAAGATAGCGATTTATTGGATAATTTCCACGGGGGCGTTCAGCCCCGGTGCGCCTTGTAAAAGTTGATCAACCCCCGCGTCGAGGAGTCGTGCGTGGTCACGGGGCCGGGGGTATCGAGCTCGGGGAGTATATTCCCCGCAAGCTGTTTGCCCAGCTCAACCCCCCACTGGTCGAACGAGTTAACGTCCCAGACGATCCCCTGGACGAATATCTTGTGTTCGTACATGGCAATGAGCTCGCCCAGGGAGCGGGGGGTGATCTTCTGCACGAGTATCGTCGTGCTCGGCCGGTTTCCCTCGAATACTTTGTGGGGGAGAAGTCTGTCGAGAGCCTCCCCTTTCATCCCCGCGCCTTCGAGCTCGCCGCGGACCTCCCCGGCGGTCTTCCCCTTCATCAGCGCCTCCGCCTGCGCGAAGACGTTCGACAGGAGGAGCGCGTGGTGATTGCCGACGGGATTGTGCGACTCCAGCGTGGCGATGAAATCGACCGGGATCAGCCTCGTCCCCTGGTGTATGAGCTGGTAGAATGCGTGCTGGCCGTTCGTCCCCGGTTCCCCCCAGATGACCGGACCCGTCGGGTAATCGACGGTCTCGCCTCCCCGGGAGGTCCGCTTGCCGTTGCTCTCCATGTCCCCCTGCTGGAAGTAGGCCGGGAAACGGTGCATGTACTGGTCATAGGGGAGGATCGCGTGCGTCGAAGCGCCGAAGAAGTTGTTGTACCAGATCCCCAGGAGCGCCAGCGTGAGGGGGATGTTCTTCTCCGGCTCCGCCGTCCGGAAATGCTCGTCCATCGCGTACGCGCCGGCAAGGAGCTCCTCGAAGTTGTCCATGCCGATCGCCACGGCGATCGAGAGCCCGATCGCCGACCAGAGCGAGTAGCGGCCGCCGACCCAATCCCAGAACTCGAACATGTTCTCCCTGTCGATCCCGAACTTCACCGCCTCTTTCTCGTTCGTGGAGAGGGCGACAAAATGCTTCGCGACCGCCTGTTCGTCCCGCCCGCCCCCGAGGAACCACTCCCGGGCCGTCCGGGCGTTGGCGATCGTCTCCTGCGTCGTGAACGTTTTGGAGGCGATGATGAAGAGCGTCGTCTCGGGGGAGAGCGTCCTGAGCGTGACGGCGATGTGCGTTCCATCGACGTTCGAGACAAAATGCGCGCGGAGTGCGGGATCAGCGTACGGTTTCAGCGCCTCGGTGACCATGACCGGGCCGAGGTCGGATCCGCCGATCCCGATGTTGACGATATCGGTGATCTTCTTCCCCGTGCAACCGCGCCACGCGCCGGAGCGGACCGCGTCGCTGAACCTGCGCATGTGGGCAAGGACGCTCTTCACGCCCGGCATCACGTCCGCACCGTCCACGAACACCGGACGGCCTGACCTGTTCCTGAGCGCGGTGTGGAGCACGGCGCGCCCCTCGGTGAGATTGATCTTCTCCCCGGCGAACATCCGGTCGCGCCAGAGCGCCACGTCGGCAGCGCGGGCGAGAGCGTGGAGGAGCGACATGGTCTCCTGCGTAATCCTGTGCTTCGAATAATCGACGATCATGTCCCCCCAGCGGATCGAGAATCTGTCGAACCGTCCCGGGTCCTGTGCGAACATGTCGCGCATCTGGAGCGGTGCGACCGCATCGTGGTGAACCCTGAGGGCGTTCCATGCGGGGGATTGGGTGCGTGAGGGCATACTCGGCTCCTGTGTCATTCTCCGGTGAAATATAGGCAGATTCCGCGGAATAATCTCCAGTTCTGTTGCGGTTCTCGGCCCGTATCGGTAATTTGGTGAGAATTCGAAGGCTCCCCACCAGCGCGGACATCATGAAGCTCACACTCAAGCGCCCCCTCGTCTTCTTCGACCTCGAGACGACGGGGACAGACATCGCCAGGGACCGTGTCGTGCAGATCGCCGTTCTGAAGCTCCATCCTGACGGGGGGGAGGAACAGAAAACCCGGCTCATCAACCCCGGGATCCCCATCCCGGCATCGGCCACGGCGGTCCACCATATCACGAACGAGGCCGTCGCCGGCGAACCCGTCTTCAGAGACATCGCAAAGAACCTGGCGGAGTTTTTCCGGGGGGCGGACATCGCCGGGTTCAACTCCAACAGGTTCGACATCCCGATCCTTGTCGAGGAGTTCGGGAGATGCTCCATCCAATTCCCCGAAGCCGATGCGAAGCTCGTTGACGTTCAGGTGATCTACCACAGGAAGGAGGAGCGGACGCTCGCGGCCGCGTACAAGTTCTACTGCAGCAAGAACCTCGAGGGGGCGCACGACGCGGGGGCCGACGTGCGGGCCACGTACGAGGTGTTCAAGAAGCAGCTGGAGCGGTACGACGACATCGGGACGACGCTCGAGGAGCTCCATGCGTACAGCAACAGCGATGCGATCGTCGACTACGCACGGAAGCTGAAGCGGAACGAGAGCGGGGAGATTGTCTACGCCTTCGGCAAGAACAGGGGGAAGCCGGTCCTTGACGACCCCGGATACGCGGAGTGGATGCTCGAGGGGGATTTCCCGGAGTCGACGAAGAATGTCCTCCGGAAACTCCTGGCTTCAAGAGACCTGCCCGGAGAGCGGCGTTGAGGCCGGACAGTCAGGGGAGGCGCCCCGGGTGAGCACCGCGGCACAACCCCCGGAATTCAGGTACCGGGAGGCGACGGGCGCCGACCTCCCGGTCCTGCTCGTCCAGCGGAGGAAGATGTTCATCGACATGGGCTACCGCGACGACGCCGTGCTGGAGGAGGTCGAGGCGGCCTCACGGCGTTTCTTCGAGGAACGGTTCGTCGACGGCCGGTTCCGCGCCTGGGTTGCCGAGGTCCCGTCGGGAGAGATCGTGGCCGGCGGCGGCGTGCTCGTCTTCGATCACCTGCCGAGCCCCCGGGATCCTCACCCCGAACGGCCGCTGATCGTCAACGTGTACACGGAGCCGGCGTACCGGCGCAGGGGGATCGCGCGCGCGCTGATCGAGCTCATGGTCGGATGGTGCAGGGAGAGGGGATTCGGCTCTGTGACGCTCTACGCCAGCCCCGGCGGCAAGCCGTTGTACGCGGCACTCGGCTTTTCGCCGACGAACGAAATGCGGATGATGCTCCGCTAATGGTAGGACGCTTCGCCCAGGAAGAGAAGATTGATGAACGCCAGGTGGAGCGGACCGTAGACGTAGTCGAAGACGTTCCACGCGACGAATATCCCCAGGAGGGAGAACCGGGGGTTGCGCACCACCTCGAGATACTTCCTGGCTTTCCCCTCGCTGAGAAACATCGGGACGATCCCGCTCCCGTCGAGCGGCGGGACGGGGAGCAGGTTGAATATGAAGAGGAGGAGATTCAGGGAGAAGAGGACGTTGATGAACTCGGCCACCGTCGTGAGCGTCCCTTCGTGCGTGGCCGCGATCACGTGTGAGAAATCAACGGACTCGGGGGGGAAGAAGATTCCCTGGAGGATTCCGATCCGGATCGCAAGCGCCGCGACGAGGGCAAGCAGGAGGTTCGCAGCGGGGCCGGCCGCGGACATCTTCGCCGCGGAGCGCGGATTGTCGTACGCCCACTGCGGATCGTACGGAACGCTCGCCCAGCCGATC